>NZ_JAPVZU010000002.1:0-242192 GCF_041432545.1 Streptococcus sp. 27098_8_113
TAAGAATATCTGCGTGGTCGGAGATGCTGACCAGTCTATCTATGGCTGGCGGGGAGCGGATATGCAGAATATCTTGGACTTTGAAAAGGATTATCCAGAAGCTAAGGTAGTTCTATTAGAGGAAAACTATCGCTCGACTAAAACCATCCTTCAGGCGGCTAATGGAGTCATCCGAAACAACCGCAACCGCCGTCCTAAAAATCTCTGGACTCAAAACGAAGACGGTGAGGAAATTGTCTACTATCGGGCTAATGACGAACAGGACGAAGCTCTCTTTGTCGCTAGGACTATTGATCAGCTGAGCCGAGAAGGATACAGTCATAAGGATTTTGCAGTTCTTTACAGGACCAATGCCCAGTCACGGACGGTGGAAGAAGCCCTCCTCAAGTCCAATATTCCTTATACTATGGTCGGCGGAACCAAATTCTACAGCCGTAAGGAAATCCGTGATATTATCGCTTATCTCAACCTCATCGCCAATCCTAGCGATAATATCAGTTATGAGCGCGTGGTCAATGAGCCTAAGCGTGGTGTCGGACCAGGAACGGTAGAGAAAATTCGGGATTTTGCGTCCAGTCAGGAAATCTCCTTGCTGGATGCGTCAGCCAATATCATGCTTTCGCCAGTCAAGGGTAAGGCGGCTCAGGCAGTTTATGAGTTTGCCAATCTGATACTCGACTTGCGGGATCGTTTGGATGACTATAGCGTGACTGAACTAATTGAGCTTGTTCTGAAAAAAACAGGTTACTCAGCCGCTTTGGCAGCTCAAGCAACCTTGGAAAGCCAAGCTCGGATTGAAAATATCGAGGAATTCCTGTCCGTGACCAAGAAATTTGATGAAAATCCAGACAATCCTGCTGATGAGACTGGCCTTGATAAGCTCAGCCGTTTTCTCAATGACCTAGCCTTGATCGCGGATACGGATGACGGAGATCAGGAGAGTTCTGAAGTGACTCTGATGACCCTTCACGCAGCCAAGGGATTGGAATTTCCAGTCGTCTTTCTGGTTGGAATGGAGGAAAATGTCTTCCCTCTGAGCCGAGCCTCTGAAGATGAGGATGAGCTAGAAGAAGAGCGGCGTCTGGCCTATGTCGGCATTACCCGAGCAGAGAAGATTCTCTATCTGACCAATGCCAATTCCCGCCTGCTTTATGGCCGAACTAACTACAATCAGCCGACCCGATTTTTGAGAGAAATCAGTTCAGACTTGCTGAACTATCAGGGGCTGGCTCAACCGGCAAATAGCTCCTTTAAGGTTAGTTATACCAATAGCGATACTAGCAAATTCGGTCAGGGTATGAGTCTGGCTCAAGCTCTGCAGGAGCGGAAGCGTCAGGCGGCTCCCAGCTCCATTTCTACAGGTAGTCTGCCTTTTGGAAAGAGCAGTCAGAGCCAGCCATCTAAGCCAGAAGTTGCTTGGGCTATCGGGGATATTGCTCACCATAAGAAATGGGGCGATGGGACAGTTCTGGCAGTCTCTGGCAGCGGAAACAGTCAAGAGCTCAAGATTAATTTCCCAGAAGTCGGTCTGAAGAAAGTGCTGGCCAGCATAGCACCGATTGAGAAAAAATCATGATGAGACAGTCGATTGAAGCCTGGATCTATCATCCAGAGGAGCGAGAAATCTTGCTCTTGAAAGTGGAGAATGAGAATGTTTCCTTTTGGCAGCCCATTACTGGTGGGATTGAGGGTGGTGAGAGCCCAGAAGAAGCCTGCCTTCGTGAAATAAAAGAAGAGACCGGCTTGCTCTTAGCTTGTTCAAACCTGACGAGTCTTGGAGATTTTACGGTAAAGATTGATGACAATCTGACCATCCACAAAAATCTCTTTCTAGTTCTGACAGAACAAAAGGAGATCCAGATTTCTGATGAGCATATAGGAGCTCAGTGGGTAGCTTTAGACAAAGTTTCGTCGCAGTTGTACTGGCCCAGCAATCAAGCGACTTTTGAGATTATAACTGAGAAGCTATAAGATATAGCTTCTCTTTATTTCTTTTGATAAAGAAATTCTATTGGTCAAGCGGGGCGTTTAATGGTAGACTTATCACATAACTATAGTGAGGTGACTTTATGACACGTGAATTCAAATTTGAAACTCTGCAGCTTCATGCCGGACAGACAGTTGACCCGACAACTAAGTCGCGGGCTCTGCCTATTTACCAGACAACTTCCTATGTGTTTGATGATACTCAGGAGGGAGAAGATCTCTTTGCCCTACGTAAGCCTGGCAATATCTACACTCGGATTACCAATCCGACCCTGTCAGCTTTTGAGGAGCGGATTGCGGCTTTGGAGGGTGGAGTCGGAGCTCTAGCGACAGCCTCAGGTATGGCGGCTCTGACCTACACTATTCTGGCCTTGGCTCATGCTGGCGACCATGTAGTGGCAGCCTCTACCATCTACGGTGGCACCTTTAATCTGCTCAAGGAAACCCTGCCTCGCTATGGCATTACCACGACTTTTGTCGATATTGAAAATCTGGCTGAAGTAGAAGCAGCCATTCAGGATAATACCAAGCTGGTTCTGATTGAAAGCTTGGGCAATCCTCTGATTAATATTCCTGACTTTGATGCTTTGGCAGAGTTGGTTCATGCTCACAGGATTCCGTTGATTTCCGACAATACCTTTGCTACGCCTTATCTGATCAATGTCTTTTCTCATGGTGTGGACATTGCGGTTCATTCTGCGACCAAGTTTATTGGCGGTCACGGAACCAGCATCGGAGGTGTGATTGTGGATAGTGGTCGTTTCGACTGGGAAGCTTCTGGCAAGTTTCCGCAGTTTGTGGACCCAGATCCAAGCTACCACGATATCAGCTATACGCGCGATGTTGGAGCGGCAGCTTTTGTCACTGCTGTCCGGACCCAGCTCTTGCGTGATACGGGCGCTGCCATGTCCCCCTTCAATGCCTTTCTCTTCTTGCAGGGGTTAGAAACTCTCTCTTTGCGAGTAGAGCGCCATGTATCCAATGCCGAGAAGGTTGTAGATTTCCTAGCAGGACATCCTAAGGTTGAGCAGATCAATTATCCCAAGCTTGCTGACAGTCCTTATCATGCTTTGGCAGAAAAATATTTCCCTAAAGGCGTGGGCTCTATCTTCACCTTTAATGTCAAAGGTGGGGAGAAAGAAGCTCGTAAGGTTATTGACAGCCTGGAGATTTTCTCTGACTTGGCCAATGTAGCAGATGCTAAGTCTCTGGTTGTCCATCCAGCTACGACGACTCACGGACAGATGTCTCCAGAGGCTCAGCTAGCAGCAGGCATTACACCAAATCAAATCCGTCTTTCTATCGGCTTGGAAAATGTGGATGACTTGATTGAGGATTTGAGAATCGCCTTGGAATCTATTTAATTTTCAAGGCCTCTAGACCACGCAAATAAGATTGAAACTAGGTTTTCGCCTAGTTTTTTGTTATAATGAGAGATATTAAAAAATAGCAGGTAATCAAAGTGACAATTTCAGTGATTGTTCCGTGCTTCAATGAAGAAGAGTCTATTCCTTTGTTTCATAAAGCTATGGAAGCGGTGAAATATCAAATCCGTGACCAGTTTGAATATATTTTTGTCAATGACGGATCGACTGATCGGACCTTGACTGTTTTACGTGAGCTCAGTAGTCGCTGTCCAGATGTGCACTATCTGTCCTTTTCTCGTAATTTCGGAAAAGAAGCAGCCCTCTATGCTGGTTTGCAAGAGGCAAGTGGGGAATTTGTGACGGTCATGGATGTGGATTTGCAGGATCCGCCTGAGCTCCTGATTGAGATGAAGGCCATGCTGGACTCGAATCCTGAGCTGGACTGTGTGGGTACCCGTCGCACTACTCGCGAGGGAGAGCCGCCAATCAGAAGCTTTTTTGCTAATTTGTTCTACAAGCTGATTAACAAGATTAGTCAGGTTGAGATGGTAGATGGTGCGCGTGACTTCCGCCTGATGCGCCGTCAGATGGTAGCAGCCATTCTGGAGGTTTCAGAGTACAATCGCTTCTCCAAGGGAATTTTTGCCTGGGTTGGCTTCAATACTGAGTACTTGGAATACAAAAATGTTGAACGAGTGGCTGGCAAGACCTCTTGGAATTTCTGGTCTCTATTTAACTATTCTTTAGAAGGCATCGTCAATTTCTCTGATGCGCCTCTCAACATCGCCTTTTTAGGGGGCATCCTGTCCTGGATTTTAGCCTTTATCCTGATGGCAGTAATTATTATCCGTACCTTGGTTTTTGGTGATCCGACATCGGGTTGGCCGTCCCTTATGACTGTCATTCTCCTTATCGGAGGCTTCCAGCTGTTGACCATCGGTATATTGGGCAAGTACATCGGCAAAATCTTCATGGAAACAAAGAAACGCCCTGTTTATGTGATTAAGGAGAAGAGTAAGTGAGTCTTTGAGAGAGTTTTTAGGGCTTAAATGACTCTTATTTAGCTGAGGAGAGATTGTGGAAAATAAAAAAATTAATATTGTCTTGTGCTTAACTTCGTTTATTTATGCGATACAGTTTTACATCAATAATAAAATCACCCCAGTAGGAGACCAAACAGCATTTTTAGAATATGCTAAGGAATTTCATTACAATTATTTATTCTTTGGGATTGATCGTTATTTCACTTGGAGCAGTAGATTACTCATTGAATCAGCCACCTTACTATTTTCTGTTCACGAAAAGCTATTTATAGCAGCAGCCTTTCTGGCAACGTTGCTTTTGGTCTATGCTTTAAGGAAGCTGACTCCTTCCTTACCTTGGCTGCCAGCTTTACTTATTTTTATATTCCTTCCGGCAACTGAATTTTTAAGTGCGGGTTCTATTCCAACCTATGTCAATTACATTTTCCCTGCTTCCTTGTTGCTTTTTGCACTTTTTTTCAGAGAATCTAAAAATATTTGGATTAATATAGCTAGCCTTTTGTGCTTTTTAGTTGCTATCATGCAGGAACAATTAGCAGTCTATGCTTTTTTATGGCTTCTGTTTGAAACTGTCCTTGCGAAGAAAGATAAAAAACCTTTACTGGGTAATCTATGTTATTTGGCACTAAGCGCTTTAGGAATCTTATCAGCCAAGCTGTCTCCGGGGAATGCTCTGCGTTTGGAAAAGAACATTGTCAGTTGGTTCCCCAACTTTCCGAACTTGAATATCTTCCAAAAGCTTGGGCTGGGCTTTCTGGAGACAGGGGATAATCTGCTTTCCACGTCCTTTGCCTTTGTGATGGTCTTCTTGCTTGTGCTCTTTGTTTATGCTCTTCATAAGAAAAATGTAACAGCCTTAGCTCTGAGCGGTTTTGTTATACTCAATATTTTTTCACAAAAAATGGGCTGGAATACTATTTTTGGTACCTTAACAGGTATCAGTAAAGTAGCCAGAGAATCAGGGACATTTTCTTTTAATATCACGTATATGAGCGCGGTAGCTTTTTATGGCTTGCTGCTATTAATGATTCTTTACGCTTTATGGCTTGTAGTCTCTGACTGTAAAGAAAAGATATGGCTGACCTATTTGTTTGTAATTGGCTTTATTGGCCGCATGGTCATTTCATTATCTCCGACTCTCTACGCTTCAAGCACTCGAACCTTTTTGCCTCTGATGATAAGTCTATTCATTATTACTTGCAGATTGTTGTATTACTTATATACGGAGTATCAAAAGGAATAAGAAACTATTCTTTTGTGCTCCTACCGGATAGATTTTCCGATAATGATTCGATTAAGCAGATTTTTTCTGCTTTTTTTGGTATAATAAATTCATCGAATTTTTATGATCTGAAAGGAAGAACAAATGATTTTAATTACAGGTGCGAATGGACAGCTAGGTACAGAGCTTCGCTATCTTTTGGATGAGCGCAATGAGGAGTATGTGGCTGTTGATGTAGCAGAAATGGATATTACCAATGCCCAAATGGTTGACAAGGTCTTTGCGGAAGTCAAGCCAAGCTTGGTCTATCACTGCGCGGCCTATACTGCAGTTGATGCGGCTGAGGACGAAGGAAAAGAGCTGGACTATGCCATCAATGTGACCGGGACCGAAAATGTGGCAAAAGCTGCAGAAGCACACGGAGCAACCATGGTCTACATTTCAACAGATTATGTCTTTGACGGACAAAAGCCTGTCGGAGAGGAATGGGAAGTAGACGATCGGCCAGATCCACAGACTGAGTATGGCCGTACCAAGCGCATGGGTGAGGAGCTGGTTGAGAAATATTCCAGCCGTTTCTACATTATCCGTACAGCCTGGGTCTTTGGTAACTACGGTAAAAACTTTGTCTTTACCATGCAAAATCTTGCTAAGACACATAAAACTCTGACTGTAGTCAACGACCAGCATGGCCGTCCGACTTGGACTCGTACGCTGGCTGAGTTTATGACTTATCTGGCTGAAAATCAAAAGGAATTTGGTTATTACCATCTGTCTAATGATGCGGCTGAGGACACGACGTGGTATGACTTTGCAGTGGAAATTCTCAAAGATACGGATGTGGAAGTCCAGCCAGTTGATTCCAGCAAATTCCCAGCTAAGGCTAAGCGACCTTTCAACTCAACTATGAGTCTGGCCAAGGCCAAGGCTACAGGCTTTGTTATTCCAACTTGGCAGGATGCTTTGAAAGAGTTTTACAAGCAGGAAGTGAGAAATTAAACATTGAGCAACCTTGCGGTTGCTTTTTTTAAGGGGAATTTATGGTATAATTGGGTATAGTTTTATTTACATTGAAAGAGAGTTCTATCAAATTGAAAGTACGATCATTGCCAAAAATTTTCTTTTGGAATATGCTCGGGAGTTTATCTTCAGCAGCTGTATCTGTTATTTTATTGTTTATAGTTACTCGCACCTTATCTAGTGAATCAGCTGATCTTTATAGCTTTGCTTACGCAATTGCAAATTTGCTAGTTATTGTTGCAGGGTTTCAAGTCCGAGATTTTCAAGCAACGGATATTAAAGAAAAATATTCTTTTGATGCATATTTGACTACTAGATTTCTAACTAATATTTTAATGATACTAATTTTGTTAGGCTATTTAATTTTAAATCCTTCGACTTATGAAAATTTTTGGATTATATTTTTGGTCTCCTTTTTTAGAGTTAGTGAGGCGCTTTCGGATGTATTTCAAGGATTATTCCAGCAGAAAGAACGATTGGATTTAGCTGGCCAATCATTATTTTTTAGAAATATAATTTCAACAATAACATTCGCTGTTCTGTTATTATTTTCTAAAAATCTTCTTTTATCTATTGTTTTTCAAACACTCACCTCTTTCATTGTAGTTCTTTTTTTTGATTTTCCAAAATCTAAGTTGTTTCATCGTATTAATATCTCTACAGTAAAATTCAAAGATATTTATAGTATTTTAAAGGACTGCTTACCTTTATTTATAAATGCTTTTCTATTAGTTTCGATCTATAACCAACCTAAGTATGCATTAAACGATATTTTTAATAGGGGATTGATTGAAGCGGGAGTACAGAGAGACTTTAGTATTTTATTCACTCCAATTTTTGCAATGAATCTAATGATTGTTTTTTTACGTCCAATGATTACACAACTAGCAATTTTCAAGGAAGAGAATAAAATTTCTCATTTTATTACGTATAAAAATAATCTATTTAAGATTTTATGGGGAACAAGTATATTAATTTCTATTGTTGGAGCTCTTGCTGCCATACCTGTTTTAAATATTGTTTATGGAACCAAGCTGAATCAATATCAAATGAGTTTCTTTATATTGTTGCTAGGCGGCATTGCTAGTACGTTTTCTACAGTATGTGATAATATTTTAACTGTTTTTAGAAAACATCATTATTTAGTCATTTCATTCTTAGCGGGATATCTTGTATCCATTCTTACAGCTGAGCCACTGGTATCCCAATACGGAATTTTTGGAGCCTCTTTGTCTTTCCTTATCTCTATGATTGCTTGGTTGAGTGTCTCGCTAATTATTTATTTTATGACGAATCCATATACTTTTTTGAGAAGGAAAAAATAAGAAACTTATGAAATTTTCAATTATTATACCTGCCTATAATGTAGCGGATTATTTAGAAAAATGTGTTAAAAGTGTCTTAATTCAAGAATTTAAAGATTATGAAATTTTAATCATAAATGATGGTTCAACTGACACTACTGCAATAGTCGCTGATAAATTGTCTGCGGAGAATACCAATAAAGTAAGGGTGTTAAATCAAAAAAATGGTGGAGCTTCAAAAGCAAGAAATACAGGTATTGAGTCTGCTCGGGGAGAGTACTTATTGTTTTTAGATGGTGATGACTTTTGGAGTGATCAACACTTTTTGAATCAACTTGATGAAATAACTACAGAATGCATTGATGATGTTATCGTTTTTGGCTACAGTTATTTTTATGATGATAGAATTTTAGATTTCCCTATATCTATGTTTGAGGAAAATATTTTAAAAGCTACTTGCTTTGGAATATTTAATGGTCCAAATTGGAATAAGTGTGTATCGAAAAAATTATTTCAAAACGGCTTGAAATTTCCAGAGGGAATGGTATCTGAGGATAGTTTATATTGTTCTCGGATCTTAAAAATGACAAAGAAATTTTCAATTCTTAATAGTACTCAATACATGTATAGACAGAACCGCAAAGGAAGTTTGACTAATGTCGTGAAAGAAAAAAATGTTCAAGATACTCTTGAAGGAATCAGGATGGGACTTTCTGACTTGAAAAACTATTCAGTTGAAATTCAAAAAGCTTTAAATATCTATTTTGCAATCTCATATATTTCAATATTACCTTATGTAAATCAATCCATTGATAATTTTAAAATTAAAGAGTTGCTTTATCAGTATAAGTATTTGCTCCATTATGCAAAGTATATAGAGAACCGAGTATTTAAATTAACAGGTCTATTGGCCAATTTATTGGGGATAAAATTTTCAATAAAACTATTTCCTGTTTTATTGAAGTTTTATAAATAGAGTGGATTAGTTATGAAAGGAAAAATATGTCTAAACCAGCTATTTCAGTCATTATTCCAGTTTATAATGCACAAGACGGGATTAAACGCTGTGTAGATTCTCTTTTGAATCAATCATTTAAGGATTTTGAAATTATTCTTCTGAACGATGGTTCGAAAGATAATTCTTTAAAGATTCTAAAAGAATATGAATCAAAGTATGGTTTTATAAGAGTAATTGATAAACAAAATGAAGGAGTTGCAGTAACTAGAAATAAAGGGATTCTTCTAGCTGAGGGAGAATATACTATGTTCATGGATAATGATGATTTTGTTGATAGTGATTACATTGAAACTTTTTATCAGGCTATCCATGAGAAAAATCTAGACTTGGTTATTGGTGGATACAAACGTGTCAATCAGGATAACCAAATTATCTTTAGCCAGGATATACAGCAGTCAGAATGGTCCAAGTATATTATAATGGCTCCTTGGGCCAAAATTTACCGAACGGAGTTCTTGAAAACGAATAATTTAGAATTTTTTGACTATGGTATAGGAGAAGATATCATTTTTAACCTAGCTGCCTATAAGGCAACAGACAAAATAGGTTTGTTAGATTATAAAGGATATAATTGGTATTACAATAGTCAGAGTATTTCTAACACTTCTCAGAGAGGTTTCTCTCCTAAAATTGATATTTTAGTTCTTTTTTCAAAAATATTAGAGTTGGGTAAGCCATCTGAGCTAGAAGTATATTACTTGAAAAGATATTATGTTTGGTATTTGCTTTTTTCTGGGAGAACCTCATCCAATCAGGAGTTTATTCATCAGTATATTAGGATTAAGGAATGGTTAAAAGAGAATAAACTCATCAGTACGATCTCTCCCTTGTCTAAGAAGGTTCAGGGCGAAAGATTTCAGACTAAAATTTCACTTATTGTTTTTTTGAGCTTAGAGAAGTTAAGGTTAGTTCCACTATTTGCTAAAATTTATTGTAAAGGGAAGAAAGATAATTGAAAGTTTTAATGATAATTCCGGCTTATAATGAGGAAGAAAGTATTTTAAATACGGTTATGAGCATTGTAGAATATCGGAAGAAAGTTGATTTTGACTTAGACTACGTAGTTATCAATGATGGGTCAGTTGATAGAACTAAGGAGATTTTGGACAGCCATCATCTGAATGCTATTCATTTGGTTATGAATTTAGGGATTGGCGGAGCTGTTCAGACGGGCTATAAGTATGCTCTTGAGAATAATTATGATGTGGCCGTACAGTTTGATGGAGATGGTCAACATGATATTGAGTCGCTGGATGCTTTGCTGGAGCCTATTCGTCGTCAGCAGGCGGATTTGGTTATTGGTTCTCGTTTTATCGGTGACAAGTCTTCGGAATTTCAGACGACTTTTATGCGACGTTTTGGCATTACTATTATCTCAGCCTTTATTAAATTAACAACAGGCAAAAGGATTCTGGATACCACCTCAGGCTATCGTTTGGCCAATCGAGACATAATTCGACAATTCGCTGCGCGCTATCCTATCAAGTATCCTGAGCCAGAATCGATCGTCCATATCTTGAAGCGGAAATATAAAGTGGTGGAAGCACCAGCCAATATGTTTGAACGTGCAGGAGGAGTCTCTTCGATTACTCCGATTAAGTCCATTCGCTATATGATTGAAGTTTGCTCTTCGATCTTGATTGCTGCTTTTATGAAAGAGAGTGAATAATGTCCATTTTGTCTATTGTCATGCTGGTGGCGTCAGTTTTATTCTTGTATTTTGTCTTTCGGAATATCAATCAAAACAATATTTTATTTGAGCAAGCCTTTATGTGGATTGTTATTGGCTTCGTGCTGATTATTATCTCTGTTTTTGATCGGATTCCAGTTTCTATTGCCAAATTGTTGGGCTTTGAGCTGACATCAAACTTTGTGATGTCTTTGGCTATCTTTTTCCTATTGATTATTGTTTTTTTACATACTATTTCCATTTCCAAGCAAAAGGAGCAAATCAAGCAGTTGGTGCAAGAACTGTCCATCATGAAGCAAAGAATGTCCAAGTTAGAGAGTGAAAAAGATGAAAAATAATCATACCTGGGTGATTTGTGCCTATGGCGAAAGTGAATTTTTAGAAGCTTGTATCCTGTCTTTGCAAGCTCAAACTTTGTCATCAAAGATTATCTGCTATAGCTCGACACCGTTGGATTCAATCAAGCAGCTGTGCCAGAAGTACGGTATTCCTTTTTACACGAAAGAAGGCGGTGGTATTGGTAAGGACTGGAATAATGCCCTTACCTTTGTTGAGACTTCTTATGCTACCATTGCTCATCAGGATGACTACTATGAGCCAACTTATCTAGAAGCAGTGATGCAGAAGATAGAGCAGTCGAAGGATATTCTCATTGCCTATACAGACTATTTTGAAGAGAAAAATGGAGTCAAAATTCCGGCTAATACCAATCTGAAAATTAAGACTCTCATGCTTAAAACCTTGAATCTGATTCCGGCCAGTCGTTTTTGGAGAAATCGGGTGTTGGCTTTTGGCAATCCCATTTCCTGTCCAGCGGTGACTTACAACCTAGAGTTATTAAGAGATTTTCGATTTGATGAGGAAATGCGCGTGAGTCTGGATTGGTATGCTTGGTACAAGATTAGCGCCTATAAGGGTCGCTTTGCTTATATTTCTGAGAAGCTTATGTGCCACCGGATTCATGGAGAGTCTGAAACAACCAAGACCATTTCAGATAATACTCGGACCAAAGAGGACTTGTTCATGTATCAGCTTTTCTGGCCTAAGTGGGTTGCTAATCTAATAAACAAAGCATATATGAAGAGTCAAGATGCCAACTCAAATTAATATAGTTATTTACAAGGAAGTTATATGAAAGATTTAATATCTGTTGTTGTAACATGTTACAACCATCAAGACTACATTGAACAGTGTTTGCGCAGTATTTTTGAACAAACATATAAAAATATTGAGTTGTTGGTATTGGATGATGGGTCCACAGACAAGTCCGCCCAGATTATCCAAGAAACTTTGGTAGATTCCCCTTTCCCGACGAGGTTTGAAAGCCATGAAAATATGGGGGTCGTCAAGACAAGAAACAAGGCTTTGCAGCAAATTCAAGGAACTTATTTTATTTTTGTGGATAGTGATGATTTCCTAGATGTTGACTACGTTGAGAGCTTCTATACAACCATGCTGCAAGAGAAGGCAGATATTGTCTATGGGGATCTGTATGATCCTGATAAAAAAGAAGTTTACCTTAAATCGCGGCCCTTTGACAAGGTAGCTTTCTTAACGGAGAATTTTATCTCCAACTGTTCTCTCATTCGACGCTCAATTGCTGATGGTATTTATTATGATGAAGCGCTGAATCGTGAAAAATTGGAAGACTATGATTTTCTTTTAAACTTAATTATCAATCAAGGTGCGAAACCTGTTTATGATGCAAATACAAAGCTGAATTATCGGGTCTTTGACAAGGAATCTATCTCTAAACGAGATTCTACTCGTTACCATTACGAAATCTATCTGAAAATCCTGCATAAGTATGTAAAACAGTTGCCTGATGAGATTTATCAAGCTTTGTCAGCGAATATTTATACTTTAGATGGCAGACTGGATGATTTGATTCAGCATATGAAGCAGGTATCTGACTATGTCCAAGATTTGAGAGAGAATTGGGAGTACGATAGTAAACTGATTTATCAATATCAGGATGACATTGAAGAATTACGTAACTCACTCTCATATCGTGTTGGGAATGCTATCGTCACTCCAATTAAGCAGGTAGGGCAGATTGTCAAAAATCCGCGGAATATCCGAACTGTCCTATCTCAAATGAAGCGTCAGTGCATTACCATAAAAAGAAATATCAAATCGCCAAAAACCTATTATTATCGAGTTTTACGGAATTCTCAGCGAAAGCAATTTCAACAAGTGACTGGCAAGAAGTGCCTAATCTACGTCATTTTTGAGGCAGAAGAGAATCTTCAGCGCTACAAGGTTCTATTTTTAGAGAAATTAGCTGCTTTGGTAGATGAAACGTTGATTGTGGTAAATGGAGGATTGCAACCAGAGGATTTATCTGTCTTGGAACAATATGGGCAAGTTCTGGTAAGAGATAATACAGGTTATGATGCTGCGGCATTTAGGGAAGGTATTTTAACCATTGGTAAGGAAAAGCTGCAAACTTCTTCTCAGCTTCTGTTAGTCAATGATACGAATATTGGTCCAATGAGAGATTTGAATGAAGTCTTCCAAACAATGGAAGATAGAAATCTCGATTTCTGGGGGATTTCCTTTGGTGAAGTGCAGGAAGATGCTACAAATTTCAATCAATATGGCTATATTCCAGAACATCTGCAGTCTTATTTTCTTGTCATTGAGCCTTTATTGCTTCGGTCAGAGGAATTTTTCGACTATTGGAATAACCTAACCGATACGGATTCACGCGATAAGGCTATTGGGAAACACGAAACAACTTTTACTAAGTATTTTGCAGATTTAGGTTATCGATATGATGCTTTGGTGTCTGAAAACAAAGACAGTGCTATGTATATTCATCCTTTGAGAATGCTCAGGGCTGGTAGTCCTTTGGTTAAATACACATCATTACAAAATTATAATGCGCAACAATTTCGTTGGCAGGGACTGGAAAGACGAACAGAAATACCTGATTTGCTCAATTATGTACAAATGGAAACAGATTATCCAGTTGAAATATTAGAAAATATTGTACAAAAATTCAAATCAATCTCCAGAGAACAATATATCTTGATTATAGATGGGGTTGAAAACATCATTCCTCAATGTACACGTTACCGAGTGCTGAACAAAGCAGAACAGTTGCGAAAAAACGGCTTCATGGTCAAAGTAGTAAATGTATCAGAATTTGATATTTCTCAGGCTCGAAATGCAAGTCATATTATCATCTATCGGGCTCCATGGTCTTATCAACTTCAATTCTTGTGCGATACAGCTAAAAGAGATAAAAAACCAGTTTATTTTGACATTGATGATTTGGTTTTTGATACAGTTTATACAGATCAGCTAAGCTATACTCAAGGCTTATCAGAAAAGGACAAGGGCAACTATGATGCTGGTGTCAAAAATTATGGCAAGATGTTAGCTGCCTGTGATGGAGCGATTACTTCGACTTTCCAATTGAAGGAAGAGCTGCTCAAATATAAAGATAAGGTATTGCTGAACAGAAATCGAGCTTCCAGTGACTTGATTGAAATCAGTTCTCACTTTATCAAAGATTATAGTCAGCAAGATTCAAAAGTCAAGATTGGCTATTTTTCAGGTTCTATCAGCCACAATGAAAATTTTGAATTGATAAAACCAGCCATCCAATCCTTGCTTGAAGTCTACAAGAATGTGGAGCTTCATATCGTCGGACATTTGGATATTCCAGAGGACATGAAGCCGTATCAACAGCAGATTGTTGTACATGACTATGTTGACTGGAAGGATTTACCTCAGCTGATCAGTCAGGTGGATATCAATCTAGCACCGCTAGTTGACTCGGTCTTTAATCGGGCTAAGTCTGAAATCAAATGGATGGAGGCTGCCTTAGTAAAAGTTCCTACAGTTGCTAGTCATATTGGAGCCTTCTATGATATGGTTAAAGATTGGGAGACTGGACTTTTAGCTAAAGACGGGGAGTGGAAAGAAAAGTTAGAGCGTTTGATTCTTTCGTCTGACCTACGTCAGGAATTAGCAGAAAATGCCTATGATTTTGTTCTTGAAAACTGCAGTTTAGATAGTAAAGATGAAATGGTGAATGATTTTGAAAAGAAGTAAGACGATGAAAATAGAAAATATCTTTTTGGTCTTGGCGACGGTCTTTGTCATGACATTTATGGTGGTTCAACCGATCAACCGTGTTCCAGATGAGATGAATCACGCCCGCATGACTTGGGAAATTTTCCATAAACCGACAGAGAAAACCTACAAGTGGATGGAAAATATCTCTGCGGAACCGCATGTTTCTCCAACAGAGTACAAGAAGCTTTTCACGGAGAAATTGGATTTATCTCAGGAAGAGTCTACTTTGGGGATTAATCTCAAAACTCTGTCCTTTTTACCGCAGCTAATTGGCATGACCTTGGGATCGTTTATCTATCCATCGGTGGGAGTTATTATCATGATGGGGCGATTTTTTAACGGCCTAGCCTATATTTTGGGTGTTTACTTCCTGATTAAGTATTTTAAGTACGGCAAGAAGGCTCTCTTTTTCATTTCACTTCTGCCGATTATGGTTCAGCAGGCAGCTTCTCTCTCCTACGATGTAATGAACTACTTGGAGCTTATGCTAGTCATTGGTTTTTTCACTAATATTGCTTCCAGCAAGAAATTTACCAATAAGAATTTTATCCAGCTTTTGATTATATCTGTTGGACTCTTTGCAACCAAATTAAACAATGTTCTGTTATTGGGCTTGTTGCCTTTCATTGATTTTGAAATGGAAGGATTCTTAGCTGTTTTGAACAAGCCTTTTCTTGCGACCAAGGCATTTATCGGTCGTCATCGTTATGTTTTTTACAGTTTGGCTCTTGTCGCAGTTTTATTAGCCTTGCATCTGGTTGTCCGCCATCAAGGAGGGATTTTCCACTACAGTAGGGTTCTGCTCAACACTTTGTTTAAACAGCGCATGAACGGTGACCTCAATACCATATTGACTATTGGTCTCTTTGGATTTTTGGGTAATTTCACCATTCAGTTGCCCCTGTGGCTAATCTTTCTTGATGTAGCGGTACTGACTATCATTTTCTTGCAGTCTGAGAAGGATTTTATGACGAAGTCCTATGCAACTGTCTCTGCGTATCTTTTCCTTTTGCAGGTCATTGCTGTTGTCACTATCATGTACCTAGAGTGGACTCCAATTGTTTTAGGAAAAGGTGCTCAGATATCCGTTGGAACTCAGGGCCGCTATTTTACGCCTTTCCTAATTCTCTTCTTACCCCTTCTTGCGAATATGGGCAAGCTAGAGATTCAGGAGCGGACAGTTAAAAACTTGCTTATAGGCACTTTGTCAGCTAACTTTTTAATTTCAATCTATTTAATGATTCCATTCTATTGGAATTGGTAAGGATAAGCTATGAAGAAAAATATTTTATTCATTTCGCCGACTGGAACCTTGGATAATGGGGCAGAGATTTCTATTTTCCATCTGATGAAGTATTTGGTTCAAGATGGCTATCACGTTATCAATGCGATACCAGATTATCATGTCCAAGCCCAGCAAGACTATATTTCTACTCTTGCAAAAGAAGGAATTAGGACCATTGCTTTGCCATCAGTTAAATGGTGGTGGGAGGATGCACCAGGTGGTCTTCCTGGAACTCATGAAGAGAGGGTAAATTCTTACCAAGAAAATATTGCTGCGCTGAGAAAGATAATAGTAGATAGCCATATTGACTTGGTCATTACAAATACAGTTAATATGTTTCAAGGAGCGGTAGCAGCAGCTTGTGAGGATATTCCGCATTTCTGGCTGATTCATGAATTTCCTGAGGGAGAATTTAGTTATTATAAAGAGAAAATTGGTGTTATAGACTCTTTAGCAGATGAGATATTCACTGTTACAGGAAACCTTCAAAAATCGCTATCTTTTCTCTTGCCTCAGCGTGAAATTAAATCGTTTATTTCGCATAATGAAGTCGTATCAATAAAACTAAAACAAGGAAGCAAGAAAAGATTTGTTTCTGTTGGTCGAGTAAATGATAATAAAAATCAGATTGAACTGATTCAAGCTTATCAAAATTTAGAAAATGCTTCGGATTATGAGCTTGTATTTATTGGTGGTTGGGATGAAACTTATAAAAAGAAATGTGATGATTATATCCAAGAGAACCGATTAACCAATATTTTCTTTTTGGGGCACAAAGATAATCCTTGGGAAGAGTTAACATCAGAAGATATCTGTGTTTTTACTTCCAAAATTGAAACTTTTGGTTTAGTATACATAGAGGCTATTTTAAATGGGATTCCAACGATTATATCAGATAATCAAGGATATATGACAGCCTACAATTTATTTGAAGTCGGTACTATTTACCAATTAGGAAATATTGAACAGTTAACGGGTATTTTGCAAGATTCTATAAGAAACTTCTCACAGCAAAAAGACTTTGTTGTAAAACAAAGAGAGAGGATTCAAAATGTTTATCGAATAGAAAACAACTATGCTGAGTTGCTAAGTGCAATAACAGAGGATAATGTGAGAAATAAGAAAATATTGTATTATTTTAATAGTCTATTTGAATTCAAAAAAGTATCTGAAAGAAAAATTACCCACCTATTTAAAAAAATTATAAGAAGAATTATAAAATAGTGAATATTATTAAGAGACAGTAAATGGTAAAAAGAAATGACATTTACTGTTTCTTTCTTTACAATACAAATCACCAAGAAAATGATATAATAGACTAGATTGTAAATCTTTGAATAGAGGAAAAGCATGAGACATGTCTTCATCATCGGGAGTCGCGGACTTCCTGCTAAATATGGCGGATTTGAAACCTTTGTTGAAAAATTAGTAGAAAATAAGGTTTCTTCCAAAATCCAGTATCATGTAGCTTGTTTGTCGGATGATGAAGCTTTTCATCATTTTGATTACAAGGGAGTGGATTGCTTCACCGTTAAGGTTCCTAAGTTGGGGCCGGCTCGGGTGATTGCCTATGATATGATGGCCATCAATTATTCCTTAAAGCTAGTGCAAGAGCAGCAGATTGAGCGCCCAATTTTTTATATTTTAGGTAATACGATTGGAGCCTTTGTGGCACCTTTTGCGCATAAAATTCATAAAGCAGGCGGGACTTTTTTTATCAATCCGGATGGTCTGGAATGGAAGCGAGCCAAGTGGCCTAAGCCAGTTCAAGCCTATCTTAAATATTCCGAGAAGGTGATGACCAAGCATGCTGATCTGGTCATTGCGGACAACCAAGGCATTGAAAGTTATATAAAACAGTCCTATCCTTGGTCTAAGACAGCTTTCATTGCTTATGGGACAGATCTCCAGCTATCGTCTCTTGACTCTCAGGATGCTCGCGTGCATGATTTTTTTGAGAAATGGCAGAGCAGAGAAAAGGAATATTATTTGATTGTTGGACGTTTTGTGCCAGAAAATAACTACGAGACCATCATTCGGGAATTTATGAAATCCAAAACCCAACGTGACTTGCTGATTATCTGCAATCATGAAGGGAATTCTTATTTTGAAGAGTTAAAGCAGAAAACGGGTTTTGACAAGGACTCTCGGATTAAGTTTGTCGGGACTGTTTATGATCAGGAACTGCTCAAATATATCCGCAATCAAGCCTTTGCCTACTTGCATGGCCACGAAGTCGGTGGAACTAATCCTGGACTCTTGGAAGCTCTGGCTCAGACTGATGCCAATTTGGTTTTGGATGTGGATTTCAATCATCAAGTAGCTCAAGAGACAGCTTTGTATTGGCAAAAAGAAGAGGGGCAGTTGGCCCAGCTGATTGACAAAGTGGATGGCCAACTTGATTTTTCTGAGCTAGGTCAGGCAGCCAAAGAAAATATGAAAGAAAACTACACCTGGGAAAAAATTGTAGGTGAATACGAGGAGCTATTTTTATCATGAAAGTGACTATTCTTCTGTCTACCTATAATGGTGAGCAGTTTCTGGCAGAACAGATTGAAAGTATTCAAGCCCAAACCTATAGGGATTGGCAGCTCTTGATTCGAGATGATGGCTCTAGTGATGGGACGCGAGCGATTATTGAGGATTTTTGCCAACAGGACGACCGGATCTTCTTTATCAATCCGGAAGAAGCTCAAAATTTGGGTGTCATTAAGAGTTTTTATAGCCTGCTTAAATATCAGGATTCGGATGTTTACTTTTTTAGTGATCAGGATGATGTATGGTTGCCAGATAAGTTGGCAATTCAGTTGGCGGCAGCAGAAAACTATGATGCTTCCGTACCTTTGTTGGTTTATATGGATTTAAAAGTGGTGGATCAGGAGCTAAACGTTGTTCATGAAAGTATGATTCGAACGCAGTCTGATCATGCTAATACAAAATTGATTCAGGAACTAACGGAAAATACAGTGACAGGTGGTGTTTCGATGATCAACCGCGCTCTGGCTGATTTGTGGACAGGGCAGGAGGAGCATGAACTGCTTATGCACGATTGGTATCTGGGCTTGTTGGCTTCGGCCTTTGGGCAACTCGTTTATCTAGATCAGCCAGGAGAACTTTACCGCCAACATTCCAATAATGTATTAGGAGCCCGAACCTTACGCAAGCGGATGAAGAACTGGATTCATCCTAGCCGTCTATTTGTTAAATATTGGAAATTGATAAAAGACAGTCAGACTCAAGCTCGCAACCTTCTCAGCCAGCCTCTGACAACTGAAAATAGAGAAATTGTTGAACATTTTGTGACAATCATGGAGGCCCCTTTTGCAGAGCGACTGCGACGGATTCGAAAGTATGGCTACAGAAAAAATCGTGCCTTTCATACTTTGGTTTTCACGACGCTCATTCTCACAAAATTTGCTTATAAGGAGTAATATGCATGCTAGATTATTTTAGCCAAAAAAATTGGATTCTATTGAGGGAACTGGTTAAAACAGATTTTAAATTACGCTATCAAGGCAGTTTCATTGGGCATTTGTGGTCGATTTTAAAACCCCTAATGCTTTTTACCATTATGTATCTTGTTTTCGTTCGTTTTCTGCGTTTTGATGATGGAACGCCTCATTATGCAGTGTCGCTTCTTCTAGGGATGGTGACGTGGAACTTTTTCTCGGAAGCGACCAATATGGGCATGATGTCCATTGTTGCGCGAGGGGACTTACTACGAAAACTGAATTTTTCTAAATCAATTATCGTTTTTTCAGCTATTACTGGTGCAGCGATTAACTATGCGATCAATTTGTTGGTTGTTTTTGTTTTTGCTCTGATTAATGGCGTATCAATCACCCTAGGGTGGCTAGTTATTATCCCGCTTTTTCTGGAATTAGTTTTGATTTCAGCTGGTTTTGCCTTTATGTTGGCGACACTTTTTGTCAAATATCGTGATATTGGGCCCATTTGGGAAGTAGTGCTACAGGCAGGCTTGTATGCAACACCAATCATTTATTCACTGACTTTTATTCTGAAGGGTGGGCATGTTTTGGTCGCTAAGCTGATGATGCTTAATCCAATGGCTCAGATTATTCAAGATCTTCGTCATTTTATCGTTTTCTCAGGCAGTACTCGGGGCTGGGATTTGATGGATCATTACTGGATTGCTCTGATTCCTTATTTATTGCCAGTAGTGATATTTGGGCTTGGATATTATATCTTTAATAAAAATGCTAAGAGATTTGCGGAGATTCTATAATGTCAAATAATATTGCAGTAAAAGTTGACCATGTCAGTAAGTTTTTTAAACTGCCAACAGAGTCAACACAAAGTTTAAGAACGAGCCTAGTCAACCGTTTTCGAGGTATCAAGGGTTACAAAGAGCAGAACGTTCTTAAGGATATTTCCTTTGAAGTGGAAAAGGGAGATTTTTATGGAATTGTTGGCCGTAATGGTTCTGGCAAATCAACTCTTCTGAAAATCATTTCAGAGATTTATATTCCCGAAAAGGGAACAGTTACCATTGATGGTAAGTTAGTTTCCTTTATCGAGCTAGGTGTCGGCTTCAATCCAGAGCTGACCGGCCGCGAAAATGTCTATATGAATGGCGCCATGCTAGGCTTCTCAACTGAAGAAGTAGATGCTATGTATGACGACATCGTTGAATTTGCTGAGCTGGGTGAGTTTATGAATCAAAAACTCAAAAATTATTCTAGCGGGATGCAGGTTCGTTTAGCCTTTTCAGTTGCTATCAAGGCTCAAGGGGACATTCTGATTTTGGATGAGGTTCTGGCTGTGGGGGACGAAGCCTTTCAACGCAAGTGTAATGATTATTTCATGGAACGGAAGCATTCGGGAAAGACAACTATTTTAGTAACTCACGATATGAATGCCGTCAAAAAGTATTGTAATAAAGCTGTTCTTATTGAAAGCGGTTTAGTCAAAGTTGTCGGAAATCCAGATGATGTAGCTAACCAATACAGTTTAGACAATGCAACTGACACAAAAGCCATGAACGAAGATTTTGTCGCTGAAACGGAATCTGTCGCAGTTTCTGATTTAGAGGTTCATCTACTAAGCTCTCCTCAGATAGCACCGACTGAAGAAATTGAATTTGAGATTAGCTATCAAGTCAATCAAGATATGCCAACCTACATAGCCTTTTCACTGACTGATATTGACCGCACGATTTGGCTGTATAATGATAATTCAATGGATAATTTGACAGAAGGAGCAGGCAAGAAGACATTTAAATACAAATGCCATCTTTCCCAAATCAATCATGCAAAATTGAAATTACAGGTTTCTGTACGTGATGAAGAGAATCAGATTTTAGCCTTTGCAGATTCTAAGAATACTCCGGTCATTATTATCAGCCGACGGGATATTGAAGATGACGATATCTCTGCAAAAGACTCATCAACGGGATTGATTCAGCGTAATGGGGTCTGGGAAATCTCTCAATAAAATGATAAGGTGTTTTCATGGAACGAATATTACTCTATGTTCATTTTAATAAATATAAGCGCGTGAGTAATCATGTCTTCTACCAATTAGAACAGCTCAAGCCCCTGTTTTCCAAAATCCTTTTTATTTCAAATAGTCATATCGGAGAAGCAACTAAGAAAAAGTTACAAGACGAATTTGGGATAAGCGATGTGTTGGAAAGAGACAATCAAGGCTATGATTTTGCAGCTTGGCGGGATGGAATGAGCGCCGTAGGTTTTGAAGTGCTCAAAAACTACGACTCTCTGACTTTGATGAATGATACTTGTTTTGGTCCACTCTGGGGGTTGGAGCCTATTTATAAGCGTTTTGAGGCGGATACTAAGGTTGATTTTTGGGGTATGACCAACTTTCGAAAAACAAAGTATTTTGAAGAGCATTTGCAGAGCTATTTTGTTACCTTTAAGCAGCAGATATTGAGGGCAATTTCTTTTCAAGAATTTTGGACAAAAGTAAAAGATTTTACTGATGTTCAAGATGTGATTGACCACTACGAGACGAAATTTACCCAATATTTTACAGGGGCAGGCTTTACCTATCAAGCTTTATTTGATACTCGTCTAGAAGAAGTAGCGGATTTAATTCATCCAGACTTTACTTATTATAAGCCTTTTACTATTCTTGAGAAAAAGGTTCCCTTTTTGAAAGTGAAAGCTATCAGTGGCAATCCTTTTTCTGCGAGGTATCTGCTGGAAGAAATCAAAGAGAGAACCTCTTATCCTGTTTCTTTAATTTCTGAGCATATATTTGGATATATTGGTCCAGATGTCCCCTGCCTTTTGCAGGATAAGCAGCTTGCAAAAGATGATAAGAATGACTCGCCAGAAAAGCCGGTAGCGCTTCATATTCATGTGACAGACCTTCAAGTCTTCGAGCAATTTAAAGAAAAATGGGAAGTTCTTCCTCTACAATACCAATTTGTGGTGACGACAGCTGACGAAGAAATCTTTGTTCAGCTCCTAGAAACTATATCAGACCGCTATCAAGTTCTTTTAGGAAAAGAAGAAAGGCCTATGAAGGCGATGCTTGAACAGAGTGAGTTGTTGCAGCAATTTGCTTTCGTTGGGCATATTTCTACTGCAATTTTAGTAGATGGAGTGCCTCAGCTTGATAATGCGATGCGTAGAGAACTGATGGATATGATGTTTGAAAATGCCAATGCTAGTATTAAAGCATTGGAACAAGATGCTGAGCTTGGTCTCGTTATCCCAGATCTTCCAAGTTTAGTCAGATATGGCTTATTTGAACAAGAAGTTTATCGGAAAGAAATGGCTGCAATTTGGCAGGAGCTCCATTGCCAGAAAACTTTTGATTTTGAACAATATCCTGTTTTTACTAGGGTGTATGGCGGCTTTCTTTGGTTTAAGCCTTCTGCTCTGATTAGACTTTTTCAAAACGACTACCAGTTATCAGCTCAAACTGAACCTCAAGTTTTAGAAAGTTTGTTAGTTTATTTAGCTTGGGAACAGGACTATGATTTTAAAATCATGTCTGGAACCCCATTGCCTGCTCTATTAGACTTACAAAGAGAAGCAGAACAATTAATCCAGCAGAAAGGAAAATTGGCTCACAAGAGCCTAGCAAAAAAAGTTAGAAGGTATTTATCGAATCTTTTTAAAAGTTAGATAATAGTTTCTGTAGAAAGAATAATGAAATTTTTAGTCAATTATTATAAGCAGATTTCCTATTTGCTTATCAGTTTTTTAGTTTTGGATACCATAGCTGTTGCGACGTTATTCTTATTTCAAGTAAATAAGGGTTTAGATAATTATGCCAGCCTCGGTTTGGTTTTTCTCGTTTTAATAGCGGTTTTATTTGGTGTAGGTCAGATTGTTGCCCAACTGCTAAATCGAAAATTATTAGTCTGGTCTTTTCTCGTTTATGGAATCTACACCCTGTTTTCTTATTTGCTGACGGTGACGCAGCATGTGAATGATTTTGATTTTAAAGCAGAGAATATTTTCAGTAATCACTTTGTAGAAGTTAACGGTTTATCTTACTTGTTGCTAATATTTTTATTTGCTTATCTCATAAACCGCTTTTCTTCTCTGCAAAAATATCATTCCCAAAGCTTTCTAACTGTTGATGAATTTAATATTGGTTTTCTAGAGATACTTTTCTTGTCCCAATCTTTTCTTCTCTTATCGCTAACAGATAGTAAGATGACCGCTATTTTTCAGCAACAGAGTTTGTTGATGAATTATCTTTCAGATAGCGGCTTTGAAATTTCTCAGGATTCGATTTTTAAGTTAATTGGTTTTATTATTTTACTCTTTTTCTTATTTTTGATTCCTAGCTTTTTAGCGGTAAAGGGTTTGATAGATATTTCGAGAAATAAAGGAAGCCTTTCAGTCGCAGTCTTAAGTAGCGCAGCTTTTTCTGTTATCTTTAACTACACTATCCAAAATAGTATTCGAGCGGATGTTTCTGTTTTAGAACTTCATTTATTTACTGGGGCAAGTCTCTTTCAGATAGCAGTATTTTTTGCACTATTTATTTTTATCTATCTTGCTTTTAATCAAATTTTTCTACCCACAATTATCATATTGACGATAGGTGTCAGTTCAACAATTGCCAGCAGCTTGAAATTTCAATATCGACAAGAGCCAATTTTGCCAAGTGATATCAGCTGGCTAAAAGATCCGAAGCTCTTATTTGATTTTCTAGGCGGTAATTATGGAATCTATGCGATTGCTAGTGTGGTAGCTATTGGTCTTTTCTATTGGTTTTTCCGTAGGAAAATTTTACCTGGAAAAATAATCGCCATGGTAAAAATTCAACTTATTTCACTGGTTATTCCTATTGTTTTTTTCTTAGGTGTTTTACAGATATTCTCTTCGAAAGAGAATGGCAAAGTTGCCGATAATATTCCAGTTGTGTCCATTTTGAATAATTACCATGATTTGACTTGGTTTGGTAATACAGTTAATTCGCAAATGCGGTCGGTCTCTTTTGTTTGGTTTACTCAATTATCTGATAAGCCTATGATTCAGCCAGCGGGATATTCTAAAGAGAGAATTCAAGAATTAGAAAAGAAATATGGGGCACTAGCTGATTCTATCAATCAGGAACGTAAGCAGAAAATAGAAGAACAGACGGTCATTTATGTTCTTAGTGAGAGCTTTTCTGATCCAGCACGGATTTCTGGTGTATCTATGTCACAAAATCCGATTCCTAATATTCAGGAAATCATGTCTAAGACTACCAGTGGGTTGATGCAATCAGATGGCTATGGTGGTGGAACTGCGAATATGGAGTTCCAAACGCTGACTGGTTTACCGTTTTATAACCTATCGCCTTCTGTCTCAGTCATTTATACGGAAGTTGTACCGAAGATGAATAAGCTTCCGGCAATCAGTGATTCTTATTCTTCTCAAAATCGTACAGTGATCCATTTAGCTTCACCAAGTAATTATTCCAGAAATATCATTTACAAAGATTTGGGATACGATACCTTTATTCATTATGGAACTCAAGGGTTAGAGGGAGGTCATATTGGTGGAAACTATAGTGATAAAACAACCTATACTCAAGTCTTAGATCGTCTAAAAACAGACCAAAGTCAATTTTTCTCAGTTATGACGATGCAAAATCACATGCCTTGGACGGAAGTTAATCCGATTTACATGTCTGCTAGTTACTCAGGTTTCACGGAGGCAGGAAATAAATCCTTATCCAGCTATGTAAGGATGCTCTACCACACAGACAATGCGACCAAAGAGTTTTTAGATAAGCTTTCTAAAATTGATAAAAAGATAACAGTAGTCTTTTATGGTGATCACTTGCCAGGTTTGTATCCTCAATCAGCTTTTAAGGATCATCCTGAAAATCAATATTTGACCGATTACTTTATCTGGAGCAATTATGAGACACCTAAGTTGAACTATCCTTTGGTCAATTCTAGTGATTTTTCAGCCTTGCTACTTGAGCAGACCAATTCGAAAGTATCTCCTTACTACGCTTTATTGACGGAGGTTCTCCATAAAGCCAGTGTGGACAAGAAAGCACTTGATTCATCAGCTCAGGAAATTGCAGATGATTTGAAATTGATTGAATATGATATGGTTGGTGGCAAAGGGTATCTTTCGAAGGATTTCTTTGCTATACCAGCAAAATAAAAAATAGAATAGGTTTACCAATTCTATTTTTTATTATTTTATGCTAAACTAGTAGTAAGGGGGTGAAGATATGATAAAGATTTTTGGGAAAGTACGCTATCATTGGCAACCAGAAATGTCAGTGTTAGTGATTTATTGGTCTTTGTCAGTCATTCCGATTTTTATAGGACTGGCCTTGATGTACGAAAGCTCCAGTGTTCCGACTCTTGTCCTCTTTTCATTCTTTTTGTTTATGGTCTTACTGGCTATTGGTGTGCATAGATATTTCACGATTTATGATGACGGCATTTTGCGCATTATTACGGCAAATCCTTTCACGCCAATCAAGATTGATATTTCAACGATTGAGAAGCTAGAAGTAACAAAAACGTCTATCACCCTTCATTTTATAGGGAAGAGTCGTAGCAGGACCTTCTGTATGCGGAAGTGGCCAAAAAAATATTTTGTTAACGCCCTAGCTTTAAATGAGCATTTTAAAGGCGAAGTGGAATTAGTAGACAATCTGACTCTTCTAGATTATTTTGAGGTCTACTATGGTGACCAATCTAAGAAAAATTAGTCTTTTAGTAAAGCTCGGGTTGGACAGTTTTTAATAGCCTCGAGAATCTCAGGCTGACTATCAACCTCTTTCTCTAAGAGCTGGTCGTCTTGATAAAATTTGACAATGCCATTATCATGATAATCAAAGAGATCTGAGTAGGTCTGGCAGAGTCCGCAAGCAATGCAACGTTCGGGAATGAGTGTAACTTTCATACTCATATTGTAATAAGATTTTTAGAAAAACTCAAGGAGGAAGTCATGGAAAAAGAACCATGGGAAGCAGATGTATATGATAATGGAGCAGAGAAATTGAATCGCAGAAAGAAAAGTCAGGCGAGTAAAGTTGATCGCTGGCTGACCATATTAGCAGCTATTTTTCTAGTGATGGTCATTGCTATGGCACTCTTTTTCGCCTACCTATCTACTGGTGGAAGTAATAAAAAGACCGTTATGGATGGATTTTATGGTACTTCTAATGCAGCTGCATCTTCAAGTAGCAGTGCGGAACAACCAGCTCCATCAGAGCAACCAAGTGAATCAGAAGAAAAGCCAACTCAGTCTTCAGAAGGTACCTTGACTGTTCAGCCTGGTGAAGGAGAAGCTGCGATTGCAGCGCGTGCAGGTATCTCTATTGCAAAATTGGAGCAATTAAATCCGTCGCACATGTCTACTGGTTCTTGGTATGCCAACCCAGGTGATATTGTTAAGATTCAGTAGGAGCGGGTTATGAAACAGATTCAGATTGCGATTGATGGACCTGCGTCAAGTGGGAAATCCACTGTTGCAAAGATTATTGCCAAAGATTTTAATTATACCTATTTGGATACGGGTGCCATGTACCGCGCAGCCACTTATCTGGCTCTGCGAAATCATCTGACTGAAAATGATGCAGATAAGATCGTAACTTTGCTCGAGACTTATTCGGTTAGTTTTGGTCGTTCGGAGAGTGGTGAGCAGCTAGTGTTTGTAGGAGATGTTGATGTTACTCATCCGATTCGAGATAATGAAGTAACCAATAATGTGTCGTGGGTATCAGCTATCCCGGAAGTGCGTGAAAAATTGGTTCATTTGCAGCAGTTGATTGCTGCACAGGGCGGCATCGTCATGGATGGCCGTGATATTGGAACGGTCGTCTTGCCAGATGCAGAGTTGAAGATTTTTCTAGTTGCTTCAGTTGAGGAAAGAGCAGAACGCCGCTACAAAGAAAATCTTGAAAAAGGGATTCCAGCTGATTTGGAAACTCTAAAAAAAGAAATAGCGGAGCGGGACTACAAGGATAGTCATCGCGAAGTATCACCCTTGAAACCAGCGGCTGACTCCATCCATTTTGATACGACAGGCATTGGAATTGCAGAAGTTGTCAAATTTATTGAAGAAAAAGCAAAAAAAATTATTGACAAATAAAAAGAAACTTGATATGATAGTGGAGTTGAGAAAAGCAGAAGTGAGAACTTCTCGCCTTGCGACTAACGTTGTCTGGCTCTACAGGATTCAGTTTCAGTGATGAAATACTATCATGTAGTGCGGGTTTGCGTTAGCAGGTCCGCACTTGTTTTTCTCGAAAAATAAAAAAAGAGGTGAAAACCATAGCAAAACAAGACTTATTCATCAATGATGAAATTCGTGTGCGTGAAGTTCGGTTGATCGGTCTTGACGGCGAACAATTAGGTATTAAACCGCTTAGCGAAGCGCAATCTCTTGCGGATGAAGCAAATGTCGATTTAGTCCTGATTCAGCCACAAGCTAAACCACCTGTTGCGAAAATTATGGACTATGGTAAGTTCAAGTTTGAGTACCAGAAAAAGCAGAAAGAACAACGTAAAAAACAAAGCGTTGTCACTGTGAAAGAAGTACGTCTCAGTCCTACCATTGATAAGGGGGATTTTGATACAAAACTTCGTAACGCACGCAAGTTCCTTGAAAAAGGAAATAAAGTTAAGGTATCCATTCGCTTTAAAGGCCGGATGATTACCCATAAAGAAATTGGAGCTAAGGTCTTGGCAGACTTTGCTGAAGCAACTCAAGATGTTGCTATCATTGAGCAAAAGCCTAAGATGGATGGACGTCAAATGTTCATGCAAATGGCACCGATTAGTGACAAAAAATAAACTGTCAAAAAGTTAGAAAAAGGAGATTTTATCATGCCAAAACAAAAAACACACCGCGCATCAGCTAAACGTTTCAAACGTACAGGTTCTGGTGGCTTGAAGCGTTTCCGTGCTTACACTTCTCACCGTTTCCACGGAAAAACTAAAAAACAACGTCGTCATCTTCGTAAAGCATCTATGGTGCATGCAGGAGATTTCAAACGTATCAAAGCAATGCTTACAGGTCTTAAATAAGAGATTTTGTAACAATTATCTAGGAAATATTTGGAGGAAATAAAACATGGCACGTGTTAAAGGTGGCGTTGTATCACGCAAACGTCGTAAACGTATTTTAAAATTAGCTAAAGGTTACTATGGAGCAAAACACATCTTGTTCCGTACTGCAAAAGAGCAAGTAATGAACTCTTACTACTATGCATACCGTGACCGTCGTCAGAAAAAACGTGACTTCCGTAAATTGTGGATCACTCGTATCAATGCGGCAGCTCGTTTGAACGGACTTTCATACTCACAATTGATGCATGGTTTGAAATTGGCTGAGATCGAAGTGAACCGTAAAATGCTTGCTGACTTGGCTGTTAACGATGCAGCAGCTTTCACAGCTCTTGCAGATGCAGCTAAGGCTAAACTTGCTAAATAAGAATACAAAAAGTTGAAACATTGTTTCAACTTTTTTCTTGTCAGGATGACAATCGCCAAGTGTTTTAGTATAATATAATGAGAATGGATGGAGGACTGAATGATGATGTCAAATCGGCTAGCTTGGGATGAATACTTTGCAGCACAGGCACTTTTGATTGCCAATCGTTCGACCTGTAAGCGTGCCAAGGTCGGTGCGGTCTTAGTCAAGGATAATAAGGTCATATCGACCGGCTACAACGGCTCCGTTTCAGGAACAGAGCACTGTATTGATCATGAGTGTTTGGTCATCGATGGTCATTGCGTGCGAACCTTGCATGCAGAGGTCAATGCAATTTTGCAGGGAGCTGAGAGGGGCGTTCCTAAGGGATTTACGGCTTATGTGACTCATTTTCCTTGTTTAAACTGTACCAAGCAACTGCTTCAGGTTGGTTGTAAGCGCGTGGTCTACATCAACCAATATCGCATAGATGATTATGCTCAGTACCTTTACAAGGAAAAAGAAGTGGAACTGGTACATTTGCCGCTAGAAGATGTGAAAGAGGCTATTGCTCAGACGGAGTTGGTATAGTTTGCTTGAAATGTTTAGCACTAATCATCCGCTTAGATCGAATAAATCTAAATGATAAAGTTATAGTTTTGAACTATAGCTTTTCTTTTGAAAATGATTCAGCATAATTCTAAAAATCATGATATAATGGAGAGGTTATATAGTCCCGATAAGATGGTAGGAAACTTCTATCAGTACTTTGTAACTCGCAAACAATGACGGCTCCAAAGTCACTCGTCATTCAACGGTTGCCGATATATTGCGGTCATCCTATGCGCCTTACTAGTTTCAGGAATAAAAAAATATCGTTTTTATTTCTTACGCTTCGTAACTCATGGGCGAGATGATTTTAAATCATTTTGGAGTTTGTTTACTTGTTTAATATTTTTTAAGGGGGGACATTTCTATGTCAGAACGTAAACTTTTCACGTCTGAATCTGTATCGGAGGGACATCCCGATAAGATTGCAGACCAAATTTCCGATGCTATTTTGGATGCTATTTTAGCTCAGGATCCAGAGGCTCATGTTGCAGCTGAAACTGCTGTTTATACAGGATCCGTCCATGTTTTTGGAGAAATTTCCACTACAGCCTATGTAGATATCAATCGGGTAGTTCGTGATACCATCGCAGAGATTGGCTACACCAATACAGAGTATGGCTTTTCTGCAGAGACAGTTGGCGTCCATCCATCTTTGGTGGAGCAGTCGCCAGATATTGCTCAAGGGGTCAATGAAGCTTTTGAAGTTCGAGGAAATGCACAAAAAGATCCGTTGGATTTGATTGGGGCTGGTGACCAAGGCCTTATGTTTGGTTTTGCGGTGGATGAAACGCCAGAGCTCATGCCATTGCCTATTTCTCTCAGTCATAAACTGGTGCATCGTTTGGCAGAACTGCGCAAATCAGGTGAATTGTCTTATCTGCGACCAGATGCCAAGTCTCAGGTTACGGTAGAATACGATGAAAATGATCGCCCAATTCGTGTAGATACGGTAGTTATTTCTACTCAGCATGATCCTGAAGTCAGCAATGAACAGATTCATCAGGATGTTATCCAAAAGGTGATTGCTCAGGTGATTCCAAGTGAATACTTGGATGGTCAGACCAAGGTCTTTATCAATCCTACTGGCCGCTTTGTTATCGGTGGCCCGCAAGGAGACTCTGGCTTGACAGGACGTAAGATTATTGTGGATACCTATGGTGGCTATTCTCGCCACGGCGGTGGTGCCTTCTCTGGTAAGGATGCAACCAAGGTCGATCGCTCTGCGTCTTACGCGGCTCGTTATATCGCTAAAAATATCGTAGCTGCTGGTTTGGCTAAAAAAGTAGAAGTGCAGTTAGCCTATGCTATTGGGGTAGCTCAGCCTGTTTCAGTCCGCATTGATACTTTTGGAACCGGCGTAGTTTCTGAAAGCAGACTTCAGAATGCTGTCCGCCAAATTTTTGATTTGCGTCCGGCAGGTATTATCCAAATGTTGGATTTGAAACGCCCAATCTATCGTCAAACTGCTGCTTACGGTCATATGGGTCGGACAGATATCGATCTTCCTTGGGAACGTACAGACAAGGTAGCTGCGCTCCAAGCAGCTTTGCAATAAAATAATAGCTCTCGGTTTAAACTGAGGGCTTTTTTGTCTAGGAAAATGGATAAAACTATGATATAATAAAGAGTAATACCGTGAAAGAGCTAAATTTTAAAACATGAAAAAAATTGTAATTAATGGTGGTCGCCCTTTAAAAGGAGAGGTGACTATTAATGGTGCCAAAAATAGTGTTGTGGCCCTTATCCCAGCTATTATTTTAGCTGATAATGTTGTTACTTTAGATGGTGTGCCGGCGATTTCGGATGTTGATAGCCTCATCGAAATCATGGAAATCATGGGAGCGACTGTCAAGCGGTCTGGCGATTGCTTGGAGGTTGATCCTAGAAACATCAAGAATATGCCGATGCCATCTGGTAAAATCAATAGTTTACGAGCATCTTACTATTTCTATGGAAGTTTGCTAGGGCGTTTTGGAGAAGCGACAGTTGGTCTTCCTGGAGGTTGTGACCTTGGACCTCGTCCGATTGATCTCCATCTCAAGGCTTTTGAAGCGATGGGCGCTCATATGACCATGGAAGGCAATTACATGAAATTGTCAACGGGTGGCAAGCGCTTGGCTGGAGCTAGTATTTATATGGATACCGTTAGTGTCGGTGCCACGATTAATACGATGTTGGCCGCAGTCAAGGCTGAGGGGCGTACGGTGATTGAAAATGCGGCGCGTGAGCCAGAAATCATCGATGTAGCTACGCTGCTTAATAATATGGGAGCTCATATTCGTGGGGCTGGGACTGACATCATCACGATTGAAGGTATAGATAGCCTTCATGGCACGCGTCATCAGGTTATTCCGGATCGGATTGAAGCTGGGACCTATATTTCCTTAGCGGCAGCAATTGGACAAGGTGTCCAGATCAATAATGTTCTTTATGAACATTTAGAAAGTTTCATTGCGAAGCTAGAGGAAATGGGTGTGCGCATGACCATTTCAGAAGACAGCATCTTTGTAGAAGGGCAGAAGGATTTAAAAGCTATTAACATCAAGACTTCGCCTTATCCTGGCTTTGCTACGGATTTGCAGCAGCCAATCACTCCGCTTTTGCTGACAGCTCATGGCCATGGAAAAATCGTTGATACCATCTATGAGAAACGGGTCAACCATGTCGCTGAATTGGCAAAAATGACTGGTAAAATCTCAACCGCTAGCAATCAAATCGTCTATGAAGGACCAAATCAGCTGCAAGGTGCTTCTGTGAAGGCAACGGATTTGCGTGCGGGTGCAGCCTTGGTGATTGCTGGTCTGATGGCTCAAGGCCGAACAGAGATTACCAATATTGAATTTATTTTACGCGGTTATTCCAATATTATTGAAAAATTAAGAAGGCTGGGTGCGGACATCCAGCTCATCGAAGAATAAGCGTTCATCGCTTATTTTTTATAGGGGAAGTCTATGAATTTGTGGACACAGCTAGCAGCTTTTTCTTTTATTGAAACGGAGCATTCCTTTTTACGCCCGATTCTTTTTGGAGATGCAGAATCCCTTTATAAAATTGCTTCTAATCCGGATAATACCGAATTTATTTTTCCGACTGAAAGTAGTTTGCAGGAAAGTGAATATGTCATCGCCAATTATTTTATGAAAAATCCCTTGGGAATCTGGGCAATTTGTGATAAAGAAACGAATGAAATGATTGGTTCCATTAAATTTGAGAAAATGGATGAGATAAAAAAAGAAGCTGAACTAGGATATTTTTTGAGGAAAGACTACTGGGGACAGGGCCTGATGACCGAAGTTGTTCGTGAATTAGTTTTTCTTTCCTTTACGAAATTCGATTTTAAGCGTCTGACCATCATCACGCATGAAGAGAATATTGCTAGTCAGAAAGTTGCACTGAAAGCTGGTTTTAAGCTCTTCCGCCAGTTTAAGGGGAGCGACCGCTATACGAGAAAGATGAGAGATTACACCGAATATCGCTACGAAAAAGGAGATTTCAATGAGTAAACACCAGGAAATTTTGGCTTATCTTGAAAATCTTCCAATTGGCAAGCGAGTCAGTGTTCGGAGTATTTCAAATTACTTGGGGGTCAGCGACGGAACTGCCTACCGAGCGATCAAGGAAGCTGAAAATAGAGGAATTGTCGAAACCAGACCCAGAAGTGGGACTATCCGAGTGAAGTCGAAGAAAGTTGTTTTAGAGCACCTGACCTACAAGGAAATTGCGGATATTACTGGTTCAGAGGTGCTTGCCGGCGAAAAGGGACTGGAAAAAGAATTTAACAAGTTCTCCATCGGAGCTATGACCGAGCAAAATATCCTACGTTACTTAAACGAAGGCGGTCTTCTTATTGTCGGGGATCGAACGCAGATTCAGATTTTGGCTCTTGAGAATGAGAATGCCGTGCTGGTAACGGGAGGATTTGAAGTCGATCCAGAGGTTTTAAAATTGGCCAATCGTATTGAAATTCCCGTCCTAAGAACCAAGCACGATACCTATACCGTGGCGACCATGATTAACCGCGCCCTGTCCAATATCCAGATTAAAACTGATATTTTGACAGTAGAACAGGTTTATAGGGCTAGTCACGAATATGGTTTCTTGCATGATACAGATACCGTTCGTGACTATCTAGACTTGGTTCGTCGTAACCGCACTAGTCGTTTTCCAGTCGTTAATCAGCATCAAATGCTGGTTGGTGTCGTGACGATGCGGGATGCGGGAGATAAATCTCCTTTGACTACCTTGGATAAGGTTATGACCCGGAAAATCTTCATGACTGGTCTTTCAGCAAATATTGCCAATATCAGTCAGCGCATGATTGCAGAGGATTTTGAGATGATTCCGGTAGTGCGTGGCAATCAGACTCTCCTTGGGGTGATTACTCGTCGGGATATTATGGAGAAAATGAGTCGCTCTCAGATTTCTAGTTTGCCGACCTTCAGTGAGCAGGTGGGCCAGAAGCTTCATCGCCAAGAGGATATTTTTTCATTTACTGTCGAGCCTTTCATGCTGGAGCAAAATAGAGTCTTGGCTAATGGCGTCCTGACGGAAATGATCACTCGGATTACGCAGCAGTTGATGACGACGAATAGCCAGAGCTTAATCGTTGATCAGATGATGATTCATTTCTTTCAGGCTGTTCAGATTGATGATGTCCTGCAGATTCGGCCACGTATTATTCATCAGACGCGGCGGACAGCAGTGATTGACTATGATATCTACTTAGATTCGCTCATCGTTGCCAAAGCAACGATTACTGTAAAAATTACTTAATAAAGAGGTTAATAATGATTACTATAAAATCACAACGTGAGATTGATTTAATGGACAAGAGCGGAGATTTCTTAGCTTCTGTTCATATCGGCTTGAGAGATTTGATCAAGCCAGGTATTGACATGTGGGACATTGAAGAATATGTCCGCAAGCGCTGTAAAGAAGCTAATGCCTTGCCCCTTCAGATTGGCGTAGAGGGCAGTATCATGGATTATCCTTATGCGACTTGTTGTTCTCTTAATGACGAGGTGGCTCACGCCTTTCCTCGCCATCAAAAATTGGTAGAAGGTGATATCATCTGTGTGGACATGGTTGTTGGCTTAGTCGACAAGGCTGAGCTGGATGTATCTAAGCTGGACTTTAACAACGTAGAGCAGATGAAGCAATATACAGAAAGCTTCCGTGGTGGTGTCGCAGACTCTTGCTGGGCTTATGCAGTAGGTCAGATTAGTCCAGAAGCGCAGCAACTCATGGATGTGACTAAGGAATGTCTCTACCAGGGAATTGCAGCTGCACAAGTTGGCAATCGTATCGGAGACATTGGTGCAGCCATTCAAGAATACGCTGAAAGTCATGGCTATGGAGTGGTTCGTGATTTGGTTGGTCACGGGGTTGGCCCAACCATGCATGAGGAGCCAATGGTGCCGCATTATGGCCGTGCGGGACGTGGCCTGCGCCTACGGGAGGGAATGGTTCTGACTGTCGAGCCAATGATCAATACAGGTACATGGGAAATTGACACGGACTTTGAGACCGGTTGGGCACATAAAACCCTAGATGGCGGTCTTTCTTGCCAATATGAGCACCAATTTGTCATTACCAAAGATGGTCCTGTGATTCTAACCAGCCAGGGCGAGGAAGGGACTTATTAAGCATAGAGGGCTGGGCTTGTCCCAGTCTTTTTGAATAGGAGAGAGATGTGACAGGATTCATCAAAAAGATAAGAGAAAATGAATTTCTCAGAGCTTTTTTCCATTTTTATCAGGCGTCGGAGGCAGATATTACCAGCATTGCTGTGGCCTATTATTTTCTGATTTCGATTTTTCCCTTGTTATTGATTGCAGCAAATATTCTGCCCTATTTTCAAATTCGGCCAGATGAGCTATTGGTTGCGCTGAAAGACCTACTGCCAGAATCATTGTATCTGACGATCGCCAAGGTTGTTCGCGATGTGCTGACCAAGCCTTCGACAGGTTTGCTGAGTATTTCTATCCTGTCTGCCCTGTGGACTTTTTCCCAGAGCATGACTTTTTTGCAAAAGGCTTTTAATAAATGCTATGGTACGAAGCAAGGGCGGGGGCTTATCTGGGAGCGGATCTTTGCTTTTATCATGAGTCTAGGTTTGCAAGTCCTACTAGGCTTGTCGCTCGTTTTGACCCTATTTGGTCGAATGCTGGTTGGGATTCTTTATAATTTCTGGCACTTTGACCGCGGTCTCTACCAGCAGTTGCTGACCATGACAGAGCCTACGATTTATCTGATGCTCTTTCTTTCGCTGATTCTGCTTTATTTTTCGTTACCCAATGTGAAGATTCCCAAAATCCGCTATGTGCTACCAGGTGCGACCTTGGTTCTTGTTATCATTTATAGCCTCATGAACCTTTTTGCTGTTTATATTGAAGCTTACCTGGATCGCTTTTTAGATGTGCGTTTTGTCGGCTCAGTGGTGGTTGTGATTGTCATGTTTTGGTTTATCCTGATTGCTAAGGTGCTAATCGTCGGTGCTGTCCTCAATGCAAGCATCCAAAGCCGTTTTGTATCGCACTTTGAAAGCCGTAGTGGTGAGCTTATTCTGAGATTTGATGAAAAGACACAAGTAGATAAGGATACAGATGTATAATAGGTGAAAGAGGAGAATTAAAGTATAATTTATATATTTCTATTTTCCACCTGATAATAGTCTAGTCTTTCTATTAGCTGTTTAGGAGGTGTTGCAGAATAGAGATATGAGTTTCAAAGTGGAATTACCAGAGGAGTAAGGGGAGCGAAAGACGCTCTCCTTTTATGGTATAATGGGAGAGGGAGTGCTTCTCATCTTAGATGAGTTTATGGAGTCTAAAATCAATCAGTCTGAGATTTCAACAATTTAGTTGGGATAGGGAGTTGATTTGGAGTTAAGAAATAGGAGGTAGCTAATAGTGCAAAAACATGTATTTAAGAATCGGAAAGTCATTGGGTTACTCCTTCTTCTTTTTCTAGTCGTAACGGGCTCTTGTTTCTTTCTTCTCTTGAAGCAAAGTCAGAAACCCAAGGAGCTAGAGTATAGAATGGGAACTGCCAGGGAAAAATCAGATTTTCAACTATTTGGAGATAAGAAGCAATATGTCCTTGCATCTACAAACAAAGGGAGTTTCTTTGTCAGTAAAACATATGCGATCACAGATGAATACAAGACTTTTATAGTAGAGAAAGAAGGAGAGATACATGAAATCCCTCACCTTCAGATGGAGGGAGAGTATTGGAACTTGATTTTGTATAATTTAGACGAGGAGGGCTTGCCTGAACGAAAGATTGACCTTTTTCAGGCAGTGCGAAACTACAATCCGAAAGGCGTTCCTACAAGACTGATTGGCTCGTATTACGTTGAGGACACTCACTACTTTGGGTTAAAAATTGTAGATTTAACGGATGAAGAGAATCGAAGTTACAAAACAGTCTATCTCAATTTGGAGACGGAAGAAGTGGTGAATCTTCCAAAAGACACAAAGTTTGGAATGGATGATGATATAAAAAATACTGCAAGTATAACAAATTATTCTAAAGTTTTAAGTTCTCTAGGTTATCTTCGTCCTGCGAATGAGATAGCTACAACTAAGCTTGAAGGAAGCATCCCAGATCCTAACATCAATCTCTATAGTCTATATCCAGACCTAGAAGATAAACTCATCAATCAGAATTGGTCACTTTATGTTCGTCCAGATAAGGTTACACCGGATGAGTGGTTTGACACCCTTCTTCATTGGTTCGCACCCAAGGGGGAAGACATCCTAACTGTTTATGGACGTAATGATGATGGGAAAGCCTCAGATGTTCAGATTCATAACAGCCAAGAGGCGAATGCCTGGTTGGAGAAACATCCAGATCTTCAGAAGAAAATAATAAGGAATGTAGAACAGAAGGGGGGAGAGAAATGAAGAAAGTACTACTAATAGTCGGATCTGTCCTGTTGGCTGTTCTGCTTCTATGGGGCTATCATAGTTATCAACAATCAGAGCGGGCCAAGCAAGAACGCCAAAAATATGAAAATATGGATTACTATACAGGAAAATGGGAAATTGATTCTTATGAATTTTTAGAAGATGGCAGGGGAGTGGCCGTGCATTGGAAGTCGCTGAATCCAGAAGAAGACAGGTTGTTTGCCAAATACAATCCAGAGGTGGCTGAGAATTTTTTAGGCGTTCATGGGGCCTCCAATCAACGCTATATTGTTCGTGATTATTTCCATAATTCTACCTATAGAGGGACACAAAAATTACCAAAAGAGGATCCCGAAGTTTATTATGCTATGTCCATTTATCGAATAGGTGATCGAAAATTGGAAGGGAGTCAACTCGATATTTATAAACTTGTAGAAGACTATAACCCTGATTATATACCCGAAAAAACTGGTGGTATTATCGAAAAGGATGGTAAGGATTATATACCGTTACAAGTATACAAACGAGGATGGGAGCTATCACAAAAAAAACAATTATGGCTGAATTTAGAAATCAAGCAAATTGAATGGGAAGATACAAAAATACAACAGTTTCCTAAATCGCCGTCGGTAGATTTAGGTCCTTTAAAAGAGAGACTGAAAGAGATGACGACGAATTTGTTAACATCTACAGCGTATGATTTGTGGAATCAAAATAAATTGTCTTTTCGTCAAGATGTATTGAAGGGAAGTGTTTTGGAGACAGCTGCGCCTAAAGTTTATCAATTATTAAGTAAGCAAGATTCACAGTTTTATCTCTTAATTGATTCTAAGATATATAACGATGAGATTTATGGAGATGTCCCACAGTTTCTCGATTTGTATCAGCTTTTTGTCCCAGCTAATACAAACCTTTACGAAGGGTTGACGATTCCAGCCGAACTTAGCAAGGATGATCAAGAACATTCAGTCAATACCAAAGAAGAATTTGACTTGTATTACGATATTGCCAGAGACCGCGAACTGAACAAACAACGCCGAATATTAGTTGAAAAAGGAGAACTAGGAGGATAAGAAGGAGCTTGCTTTGGCTGTAGCTTCCGAACAGATAGTACCGGATCTACCCGAGATTAAAACATATTCCAAACGATTTGCCTTCTCTTTTACTTATATAATCTGGATAAGATAGCTACTGAATACGGTCTTATCCCATTTATCATTTATCCTAGCGTAATGATTCAAAAGTGAGGCTAAGACTTTTTCCTAGCCTCTTTTTTGATGGTCTGGATAAGGGAAAGGCGGAAGAGTTCTGTGCGGGGGTTTAGTTCTATATAGAATTTTTCTAAGATAAGTATTTCTGAATAATTTTTTATTGCATTTGCAATAAAAATCTGTTATACTATCTTCAGAAGGAGGAGGTATGTCAATTTTACGTGAGATTGGAATCATTGCTCGGGCCTTGGATTCCATCGCTAATATTGAGTTTCGTGACATAGATTTGGCGCGGGGGCAGTATCTCTATCTGGTGCGGATTGCGGAGAATCCTGGGATTATCCAGGAGGAGCTGTCAGACTTGCTCAAGGTAGATCGCTCGACGGTGGCTCGTTCAGTCAAGAAGCTTGAAAGCAAAGGATTAGTGGAACAGCGACAAGCTGCCAATAACCGCAAGAACAAGGAATGGTTCGTCACTGAAAAGGGTGCGGCTCTCTATCCTTTCATCCTGGCGGAAAACGAATATTCGGAGCAGGTTGCGTTGGAAAAATTTTCAGAAACTGAGCGGAAAGAGTTAGAAAAGTTGCTAGTTCGCGTCCGAGAGAATATTACCAAGGACTGGGAGCTGGTCAAAAAAGGTCAGAAAAGAAATTATTGAGGTAGAACATGAAAATTGCAGTTGAAAATGAATTTTGGGCTTTGTTTCCAGAAGCGCAGATTAGTGTCTTAGTGGTCAAGGGGCTGGATAATAAAGTGGATGAAAGTAAGGATCCTTATTTTAAATCCCTGCTGGATAAGGGCGCAAAGCGAGCAGCAGACTTTATTCCAGATGAGAATTTCACTCAAAATGATGTCATTCAGGAGTGGCGGCAGGCTTTCAGCAAATTCAAGACCAAAAAAGGAGCGCGTTCCTCTATCGAAGCCCTACTCAAGCGGGTTAGTCAAGGACGGGAATTTAACCCCATCAATCCTTTAGTAGATATTTATAATAGTGTTTCCCTCTCTTATGCGGTTCCATGTGGCGGTGAAGATTTGGACAAGATTGTCGGTGGCCTTTATCTGGGTAAGGCCAAGGGTGGCGAAGCCTTTTTCCCACTGGGATCTGAGACTGATGCACCAGCTTTACCGGAAGAAATCATCTACTATGATGATGAGGGAGCGGTCTGCCGTTGCCTTAACTGGCGAGAAGCGCAGCGGACCATGCTGACAGAGGAGACCAAGGAGGCTATCTTGGTTATCGAGGCTATCAATGGAGAGCAGGCAGCGCGTGCCAAATCAGCTATGACGGAACTCCAGACTCTAATTGAGGACTATTTTGGTGTCAAAGGTGATATTACTCATCTGACAGCTGAGTATCCAAGTTTGGAAATATAAAATAAAATTGGACCAGAATTATCTGGTCCAGATTTGTTTTTATAGGAGAGTAAGCCGAGTCATCTTATTTTGCCTTGTTTTTAAAGACAAAAATCTTGCTGAAGACGTAGTTGAGAATGATAATCAGCACTTGAGCTATCAAGGTTTCAATGGTGTTGACCATCTTAATATCGTTGTGGACGAATTGACCGATAATCTGCGGGAAGCTAGTGACAAAGATAAAGGTTAGCAGTAAATTCAAGGCCATAGTAGCCAGGCGGGCTGTGAAAAATTTGACCAATCGCACTGGCCAGCCCTGTCTATTTTGCTTGAAAACGATAGTATCGTTGGTCACAAAGGCAAAGAGAATACCCAGAATATCACCAATAATCGTAGCCAGTAGTTCGTTTCCCGTCAGTTCATAGCAGAGCATCCGACTGACAACGGATACGACAGTGGTTGCCACACCAAAGAAGAGGTAGGATAGAACCTCATTGTCAAAGAATTTTTTAATCAAAGTTTTCATAAGCATAGTCTATCACATTTCTAGGATTTATGCTATACTAGTGAAGTTGTCGATTTTGGGGAGATAATTTTCCCGTTTGACGCAACCCTTGGCGCTTAACTTCTTTCGCCAAGCATATTACACGCGCTCATGCGCTAAAGGAGAAAACATGAAACAAGAAAACTTATCAGTCCGTGATTTGGTTCAGATTGCCATTGTTGCTGCCATTTATGTGGCCCTTACGATTACGCCCCCTTTAAATGCTATCAGCTACGGTGCTTACCAGTTCAGAATTTCTGAAATGATGAACTTTATGGCCTTTTATAATCGGAAATATATCATGGGAGTGACCATCGGCTGTATGATTGCCAATCTCTATAGCTTTGGAATTATTGACGTCTTTGTCGGCGGTTGGTCAACTTTAGTCTTCCTATCACTAGGTGTTTACCTCTTTAGTCGCTATAAGAATCAATACCTGATTAAAGATTTGATTCGTTTGGATCACTTCTATTTTGCGATTTTCTTTTCTATTTCGATGGTGACAATCGCTGCAGAGTTGTATTTCTTGCAGGGCTTGCCATTCTTCCTGACTTGGTTCACAACGGCTATTGGAGAATTTGCTTCTTTGATTGTTGGAGCTATCATTATTAACCAGATTGCTAAAAGGATTGATTTGACAAAATAAGACAGTAGAGAGCGGATTTCCGCTCTTTTTATGTCCTCTTTTTTAGTGAGAATTCGGAACAAATAGAGGAAGATTTTGTGTATTTGTGATAAAATAGAAGTATGAAAGAAAGAATGTCAGAATTAGTCAAATTGCTCAATCGATACGCTCATGAGTATTATACGGCAGATAGGCCAAGTGTATCAGACAGCGAGTATGACAGACTCTATCGTGAGTTAGTGGAGTTAGAAGAAAAGTACCTAACTGATATCCTACCTGATAGCCCAACGCATCGGGTGGGTGGGAAGATTTTAGAAGGATTTGAAAAATATCCACACCAGTATCCTCTCTTTAGTTTGCAGGATGCTTTTTCACGTGAAGAATTACTAGCCTTTGACCAGCGGATTCGCAAGGAATTTCCTCAGGTTTCCTATATTTGTGAGCTCAAGATTGATGGACTTTCTATTTCCCTGACCTATGAAAAGGGAATCTTGGTAGCAGGGGCGACTCGGGGAGATGGCTCTGTTGGAGAAAACATCACTGAGAATCTCAAGCGAGTCAAGGATATTCCACTGACTTTGAAAGAGCCGCTGGACATTACGGTACGCGGAGAGTGCTACATGCCCAAGGCTTCCTTTGATGCGGTTAATCAGCTGCGGCAGGAGAATGGCGAGCCTGAGTTTGCCAATCCCCGCAATGCGGCAGCAGGAACCTTGCGGCAGTTGGACACAGCAGTTGTGGCCAAGCGTAATCTAGCAACCTTCCTTTACCAAGAAGCCAGTCCGACTGAGGCCGGCAGCCAAGAAGCAGTTTTGAACAAGCTAGCTTCTTTGGACTTCTCAGTTAATCCGATTCATTTTCTAGCGGATTCGATTGATGCCGTTTGGGAGTTTATCGAAAAGATTGCCAAAGAGCGGGACAGTCTGCCTTATGAGATCGACGGTATTGTCATCAAGGTCAATGACCTGGCGGTGCAAGAAGAACTTGGCTTTACGGTCAAGGCACCTAAGTGGGCCATCGCTTATAAGTTTCCAGCTGAGGAAAAGGAAGCCCAGCTTCTGTCTGTTGACTGGACAGTCGGCCGGACGGGAGTTGTGACTCCAACGGCGAACTTGACGCCAGTTCAGCTAGCGGGGACGACTGTTAGCCGAGCAACCTTGCACAATGTAGACTATATTGCAGAGAAGGATATTCGTCAGAAAGACACCGTTATCGTCTATAAAGCGGGGGATATTATTCCTGCTGTTTTGCGCGTGGTGGAGTCCAAGCGGGTCTCAGAAGAGGCTTTGGAAATACCAAGTCACTGTCCGAGCTGTGAGAGTGAGCTGGTGCATTTCGAGGACGAAGTGGCTCTGCGTTGTATCAACCCTCTCTGTCCAGCTCAGATCAAGGAAGGCTTGATCCACTTTGCCAGTCGGGATGCGATGAACATCACGGGTCTTGGTCCAGCAGTGGTCGAGAAGGTCTTTGATAAGGCCTTGGTCAAGGATGTGGCTGGAATTTATCGACTTTCTGTAGAAGATTTGCTGACCTTGGACGGCTTTAAGGAAAAATCAGCGAATAAATTGTATACTGCCATTCAAGCTTCCAAGGAAAACTCAGCAGAGAAATTGCTCTTTGGTCTGGGAATCCGTCACGTGGGAAGCAAGGCTAGCCGGATTTTGATGGAGAAATTCCACGATATGATCAAGTTGTCACAGGCCAGTCAAGAGGAAATATCTTCCATTGACAGCCTAGGGACAGTTATCGCTCAGAGTCTACATTCTTACTTTGAGCAAGAAGGTAGTCAGCTTCTCTTGCGGGAATTGCAAGAAGCTGGCGTCAACCTAGACTATCTAGGGGAGAAAGTGGCAGCTGATGCCGCTCTCGCTGGTAAAACAGTCGTATTGACCGGAAAATTACAAAAATTAACACGGAATCAAGCTAAAGAAAAATTGCTGAGCTTGGGTGCAAATGTCGCTGGAAGTGTGTCTAAAAAGACAGATTTGGTGGTGGCAGGTAGCGATGCAGGCAGCAAATTAACCAAAGCTCAAGAACTTGGGATCGAGATTCGAGACGAGGACTGGCTAGATAGCTTGTGAGGCTGAGTATGGAAAATAAAATAAAAAAAGCAAGATTAATTTATAACCCAACTTCTGGGCAGGAAATTATCAAAAAAAATATTGCCGAAGTCTTGGATGTCTTGGAGGATGTGGGATATGAAACCAGTGCCTACCAGACGACTCCAGAGCCTTTCTCTGCTCAGCGAGAAGCTGAAAGAGCAGCAAGAGCAGGTTTTGATTTAGTTATAGCAGCTGGTGGAGATGGGACTATCAATGAAGTAGTGAACGGGGTTGCAGGCTTAGATGTGCGCCCCAAGCTGGCTTTCATCCCAACTGGTACGACCAATGATTATGCGCGTGCCTTGAAAATTCCCATGGGAGATCCGGTGGCTGCGGCTCGAATTATCGAAAAAAACCAGACGATTCAGATGGATATCGGCCGGGCTTATGGCAGCAAATACTTTATCAACATTGCGGCGGCAGGTACACTGACAGAGCTGACTTATAGTGTCCCTAGTGAAGTCAAGACCCGTCTAGGCTATCTGGCTTATGTAGCTGAAGGGGCTAAAATGCTGCCACGCTCCAAATCCCGTAAGGTACGGATTGAGCATGACCATGGTGTTTTTGAGGGCAAGATTTCGCTTATCTTTGCAGCCTTGACTAATTCTATCGGAGGCTTTGAAAAACTAGCGCCAGATACCAAACTGGACGATGGAAATTTCACCTTGATTCTTGTAAAAACGGCTAAGTTGTTTGATATGCTTAGTCTCATCATACAGGCAATTAATGGTGGTCAACACGTGACGGATGCCAATGTTGAATATCTGAAAACCAGCAAATTGAAGCTAGAAGTATTGGATAAAAAGGCACCCTTTATGTTGAATCTGGACGGTGAGTACGGAGGAGATACACCAGTAGAATTGGAAGTTTTGCACAATCATCTGGAGTTTTTCGCCAATATAGATGAAATCGATGAGAGCGCTCTTTCCTTAGAAAAATTAGAATGAAGAGATAAATGAAAATGCTAGACTATAAAGTCATTGTCCATTACCACAATCCTAAGGGAGATTACTTTTCTTATGATTTGTGGCAGTGGCAGACAGATCAGTGGGGAAAAGAAGCACCTTTTTCTAAACTAGATTATTTTGGTATCCAGGGAGAACTATCTTTTAAAAGTTGGGAGCCTCTTAGTCAGGCTCATGTGATTGTCAAGCGTTCAGACTGGTCCAGCCAATCTTGCGACTACCACATTGATTTATTGCCAGTTCATTTGCCCACAGAGGTTTGGTTGATTGAAGGAGATCATCAGGTTTACTATTCCTTGCAAGCGGCGACGACGAGCCACCAATATTCGCGGCGACGTCCTCATAATTTCGATGTGGCCATGCGGTCGGATTATTTTGATGAATGCTGGGGCTACCAAGGCTGGCTTGGGCATCGTCTGCAGGGGCAGGTAAATGAGTTTAAAGTTTGGGCTCCGACAGCCAAAAAAGTTGAATTGCTAGTCTATGAAACTTCTGATAATCAAGCAGCCGTTTATAAAGAATTCCCTATGGAAAAGGGCGAGATTTACTCGCACGATCATGCTAAAAATACAATCGGAGTTTGGTCAGTAGAAGTGCCAGAAGATTTAGCTGGCAAGGCCTACCAGTATCATGTTCATTTTGAAAACCAGCATTTTTTGACGCGAGATCCTTATACAATTGCCACCAGTCCAGATGGCAAGCGCTCAGCTATTGTTACCGAACAGGACAAGACTGTTGCTGGTTTTAAGGTATGTCAAGGCAAGGAGGCAACTTGGCGTTTAGATAATCCGAATCAGGCGGTCATCTATGAGATGCATATCCGAGATATTAGCAAATCGCCTAGTTCAGGTGTCGCAGAACATTTGCGAGGGACTTTTTTAGGTGCTTGTCAAAGCGGCACTAGAAATAGTCAGGGAGATCAGACTACTTTTGATTACATTCGCAATCTAGGTATCAATGTCGTGCAGCTCCAGCCGGTTTCTGACCGACACAAGGACTATGACGAAAATGGCCAAGTTACTTATAACTGGGGCTATGATCCACAGAACTACAATGCACCAGAAACCAGTTTTTCTTCTAATCCGGATGATCCAGGTCAGGCCATCCGAGATTTGAAAACCATGATTCAGGCTTACCACGATGCAGGGATTTCTGTGACCTTGGATGTGGTTTACAATCATATTTATTCGACCTTTGACTCCGCCTTTCAGTCAACAGTTCCCGATTATTACTACCGGATGAATCCCAACGGTTCTTTCCAAAATGGTACCGGAGTCGGCAGCGAGACGGCCAGTGAGCATGAAATGTTCCGCAAATTCATGATTGATTCACTTCGCTACTGGGTAGAAGAATTCAATGTGGATGGCTTCCGTTTTGATCTGATGGGAATCCATGATGTCACCACCATGAATATCATCCGAGAAGAAATGGATAAAATTGATCCACGGATTTTGCTTTATGGTGAAGGTTGGGATATGGGAACAGGCCTGATGCCAGAGGACAAGGCTAAGAAGGACAATGCTTATCAACTGCCACGGATTGGCTTTTTCAATGATACCCAGCGTGATGCGATAAAGGGAGCTGAAGTCTACGGTGGTCTGAAAGCTGGTTATGTGAGCGGACAAGCGACGGAGGATATCATAGCCAAAGCCATTTTGGGTAGTAGTGAGTTGGGCTCCTATTTGACACCAAGCCAAGTTCTTAATTATGTGGAGGCGCATGATAATTTCAATCTGCATGACTTGCTGGTTGACTTGCACCCAGAAGATGATGAGGTCACTCGGACCAAAAGAATTGAGCTGGCAACAGCTATGAACTTGCTTATGCAGGGTATGGCATTTATGGAATTGGGCCAAGAATTTTCCCGCACAAAATTAGTAGGAACAGGCGAAGAGGGCCAAGTCCTGCCTAGCGATCGTGACAGGGCAATGAATAGCTACAATGCTCCCGATGCTGTCAATCAAGTGAATTGGGAATTGATCAGCCAACATAAGGAGAGTATTGACTATATCAAGCAAATTATTCACTTAAAGACAAGTCAGAAGGAATTTTCTTATCAAACCTATGAAGAGATTTACAAACATGTCTTTGTAAGAGAAGCCTTTGCTGGCAGTGGTATCGTCATTTTTGAGATTAAAGATGAAAAACATTATGAAATCATTTTTAATGCAAGTGGACTGCCCTATTACCTTGAGAATGCGGATCATCTACGTTTATTGGTCGGAAATAGTCGTCATAAGAGACCCTTCTATGTGGAGAATCTGACCGCTTCCGTTTTTGAAGTGATTGCATAGTATGAATAAAAATAAGAAAAGATTGAAGACAGGCTTTGCAGCTTAAGTCTTCAATCTTTTTTTGTGCTTCAAAAATAAAAAAACTCTCCCTCAACATTTTTCAATGTTTTAGGAAGAGTTGAGTAGCCTCATAGATTAGGGACTGACACTTGAACTGGAGGAGCTAGAAGAGCTGGAGGACTCTCCGCTAGTTCCCTCTTCGCTGCTAGTACTAGAGTGAAATTGTTCTGGGTGAAGTGCTCGATAACTTGGTGAATTAAAGAGATCCACAGAGGATACACCGCCACGTTTGGAATAAAGGCTAGTCGATTGATCACCTTTTTCTTTCTCAATGGCCTTGAGGGCTTTCAAAGAGTTGATGTAGTTGTAATCATCAGGATTGACTTTTCCTAGGTTATTGCCCGTATAAAAGCGGAATAGGTCCCCTGTCTGAATAGCATCGCTCATTTTCAGCTGTGTATTTGCGGCTGTTCGGATAGCTTCTAGTTCAGCCGTTGTTGACTCGTCTGGCAGAGTGATCTCCTCACCAGTTTGTGTGTTGTAAATGCGGCCGCTATAACTTGTGTATTTTGGTGTTACAAAGTTATTGGTTGAGCGGAAGGCCACGATTTGCTGGTGCTGAGGTGAGAGGAGGTCTTGCCCGACTTGGAGGTAATTTTTGGAGTCAATCCCCAATAAATGCTCCAAGGTTGGCAGCATATCGATTTGTCCGCCAAAGGTATCGATGATTTTTCCCTTTTCCATTCCAGGTATCACGACCATGTATGGCACTCTCTGCAACATGGCGTTGTCATAACTAGACCAAGTCTCAGAATTTTTATTGATCAAAGGTGCCAGAGCTGGATTACGAGAATTAGAAATTCCATAGTGGTCACCGTAAAGGACGATGATTGAATTTTCATAGAGTCCAGATTCTTTCAGGTAGTCAAAGAAGGCTTTGACAGCGGAGTCGAGGTAGTTTGCTGTTGCAAAATAGCCATTAATGGTTTCGTCTTTGGTATCTGCCAGTGGGAAACCAATCTCATCGCCAATCAGACTGGTCGTATAAGGATAGTGATTAGAGACGGTGATGTATTTGGCATAGAAAGGCTGCTGCAAATGTTCCAGATACTTGATGGAATCTTTGAACATAATTTTATCGTTCAAGCCATACTGGAAGGAGTTGGTCTCGTCTTGCTTGGTAAAGTAAGACGCATCGAAGAAATAATTATAACCCCATTGCTTGTAGGCAGTGTTGCGGTTCCAGAAACTACCTGTATTTCCATGGAAAACAGCAGATGTGTAGTCTCCATTTTTTGATAAGATAAAAGGTGCTGCTTGTTGGGTATTAGTACCGCCATAGTTTACCATGAAGGAGCCTTGGTTGAGACCAAAGAGACCTGTTTCAATCATGGTCTCAGCATCGGAAGTCTTCCCAGCCTTGACCTGGTTAAAGATGTTTGAAAAGGCTAAAGTTGAGTTGGAGTGGTAAAGGGAGTTAAGGAAAGGCGTAACTTCATATTCCTTGCCCTCCATCTGCAGTTTATAATCAATCAGAAACTGCTGGAAGCTTTCTAGATGGACATAGATAACATTGCGACCTTTGGCAATGCCGTAGTATTCAGAGTTTGGCTCGGCATAGTGAGTTTGGATATATTGTTGAACGGGTTCTAGATCCTTGGCAGAGGCTTTGGAACGCTCTTTATTAGCAGCATAGGTTTGATTAGCACTGTAGCCGAGAAAGGCAGGAAGACCAAGAGCGCGAACGACATAGTAATTTGAAAATCCGCGTGTCAGGAGCTCAGGACGATCAATTTCTGCTAGGAAAAGATTGGCCGAAAAGAGCATCGCTGATAGGGACGTTACAGCAAAGCTGGCGCGGAAATTAAACCTACGATGATCCAAGCGGATATATTTTTTATAAAAAAGCCAGCCTAGAATTGGGAAATCAATGATATAGATAGCATCCCAAGGGCGGAAGAGCTCCATGGCTGCTGCCCCGAGGCCTGCAGACACCTTGCTGGAAGCCAACATAGTATTGACTGTCACAAAGTCGGTAAACTCACGGTAGTAGATGGAGTTTGAGACCAACCAGACAAAGAGCATGATGTAGATAGCCGTGCTGACACAATAAAAAAGCTTAGTCGGCTTGATATAAAGAGCAAGTCCAATCAGTAAAAGGCCGATGGGGAAAGGGTTAATCAGAGCCAGAAAAATCTGATAGGCTCCTTGAATATCTAAATTAAAATCAACAGTATAAGCCCACATGGTTTTTAACCAATAAATCGTGAGCAAGCTCAAGACGAAACCGAGCCTTGTACTCATAAAATTGAGTAAATTCTTGGTTATTTTTTTCACAGAAAGATACTTCCTTGTCTTATTTCCTAAAAATTCTCTTTTTCTAAGTATATCACAATTTTTCAAGTTGAGGAAAAATTGAGGTGATTTAGTGTTTAGTTTATTTTATTTGTAAAGTAATTTAATAAGGGCAATTATTTCCTAGCTTCAAGATTGTTCGCAAACATACCTAAGATTAGACAGGATTTGTTTCATGATAGATAGTGGAAAGTGTGAGTAGGGGAAGCTTACTCAAAAGCCGCCTGATAAAATAAATATTTAATATATAAAATGTTGAAAATTTCTTCTACTAAAACAAGTAATATTTGAAAATAATAAATATGCTTTGAGAATTTTCACAATATTTGGTATAATAATGCTTATGAAGAAACTTACTGTTAATAAGCAGACAGAGGAAAAGTTGGGAAAAGGAATTTTAGTTCTAGATAAGAATGATTTTCCAACTCTTTCATTCACCGATCAATGTGTGGAATTGCATAGTCAGCAGGGGAAGTTCTTGGGAACGGCTTATCTCTCCTTACAAAATAAGGGACTTGGCTGGCTGGTTTCCTATGCTAAGGTAGAGCTGAACTCCGCTTTCTTTCAGCATTTGTTTGAAAAAGCTAAAGACAAGCGTTTTTATTACCGTCATGCAGAGGATACGACAGCCTATCGCCTGTTTAACCAAGAAGGTGACGGTTTTGGCGGTTTTACGGTTGATATCTACGAGAAATATGCCGTTTTTTCTTGGTACAATTCCTTTGTTTTTTCAATCAAGGACCAGATAGTGGCTGCTTTCCAGCAGGTCTTTCCTGAGGTCACTGGAGCTTACGAGAAGATTCGCTTCAAGGGCTTGGACTACGAGTCTGCCCATCTCTACGGAGCAGAAGCACCAGCCTATTTTACGGTTTTGGAAAATGGCGTGCGCTATCAAGTCTTCATGAATGATGGCCTGATGACTGGGATTTTTCTGGACCAGCACGAGGTGCGGGGGAGTCTGGTTGACGGCTTAGCTAGCGGAAAAAGTCTGCTCAATATGTTCTCCTACACAGCAGCATTTTCGGTGGCAGCTGCCATGGGCGGTGCCAGTCAAACAACTTCGGTGGATTTGGCCAAACGTAGCCGCGAGCTTTCCCAAGCGCACTTTGAAGCCAATAGTTTGGATTTAGAGCCGCATCGTTTTGTGGTCATGGATGTTTTTGATTATTTCAAATACGCCAAGCGTCATGAACTAAAGTATGATGTGATTGTCCTAGATCCGCCGAGCTTTGCTCGCAATAAGAAACAGACTTTCTCTGTTGCGAAAGATTATCATCGTTTGGTGGCTCAGGCCTTGGAAATCTTGAGTCCGAATGGAATATTGATTCTTTCGACCAACGCAGCTAATGTTTCTAAAAGTAAGTTTAAAAAAGAAATTGAAAAAGGATTTGCAGGAGTTCCTCACCGCTATCTGGCGGAATATGGCCTACCAGCAGACTTTGTATACAATAAGAAAGATGAGAATAGTAACTACCTCAAGGTATTTACAATTAAGGTGGACAAATGAAATTAGTCGTTTCAATCATGCCCAGAAGTTTAGAAGAGGCTAAAGCAATTGATGTGAGTCGTTATGATGATGCTGACATTATCGAATGGCGCGCGGACTTTTTGCCGAAAGAGAGCATTCTCAACGTTGCTCCTGCTATTTTCGAGAAATTTGCTGGTCGTGAATTGCTCTTCACACTGCGAAGTCGCGGAGAAGGTGGCGAAATTGATCTGTCAGATGATGAATATGTTGCTCTTATCAAAGAAGTAGCCAATTTTTATTCGCCAGACTATGTTGATTTTGAATACTATTCGCATAAAGATAAATTCGAAGAAATGCTCGAGTTTCCAAATTTAGTTCTCAGTTATCATAATTTCGAGGAAACGCCTGAAAATATGATGGAAATTTTGTCAGAATTGACAAGTTTGGCACCAAAAGTGGTCAAAGTTTCTGTTATGGCTCACAATGAGCAAGATGTCTTGGATCTGATGAACTACACTCGTGGATTTAAGATTTTGAATCCTGAACAAGAGTATGTAACGATTTCTATGGGGAAAGTCGGAAAGATTTCTCGCTTGGCTGCAGATTTGACAGGTTCGAGTTGGTCTTTTGCCAGCGTTGAACAGCCGAGTGCACCAGGTCAGGTTTCCCTAGCAAACATGAAGGTTGTACGGGAGATTTTAAATGAAAATTGATGGCCATACTCGTCTAGCTGCAGTGGTTGCTAAGCCGATTAAGCATAGCATTTCACCATTTATTCATAATACTGCCTTTGAGAAGACTGCTGTCAATGGTGTCTACCTTGCTTTGGAAATTGAAGCAGAGGATTTAGGAGCGACCGTTGCTAATATCCGAAGGTATAATATGTTTGGGATAAATTTGTCAATGCCCTACAAGCAGGAAGTCATCCAATATCTTGATGAATTGGCTCCCAGTGCCCGTCTTATCGGGGCTGTGAATACAGTGGTGAATAAAAATGGTACATTGATAGGATATAATACGGATGGCAAGGGATTTTTTAAGAGCTTGCCGTCTTTTGCTATTCAGGGCAAAAAAATGACCATTTTGGGTGCTGGAGGAGCCGCGACAGCTATTATCGCTCAAGCTGCTTTGGATCAAGCAGAGGAAATCTTTGCCTTTACACGGCAGTCTTCTTATAATAAGACTGTCAGCAAGATGGCAGTTATCAGCCGCCAGACTGAGAGTAGGATTCATGTATTGAACTTAGAAGACTTGGCTATCTTGCAGGATAAAATCAACCAGTCAGACCTTTTGGTCAATGGAACAAGTGTGGGTATGGATGGAAAAACTTTGCCATTAGCTGAAAGTATTCAGCTGCCGAGCCAGATTTTAGTCGCGGATGTGATTTATAAACCTTTTGAAACACCTTTTTTAAAGTGGGCTCGAAGTCAGAAAGTAGTGGCAGTGAATGGTCTGGGTATGTTGCTTTATCAGGCCGCAGAAGCTTTTGAGCTTTGGACAGGACAACCCATGCCTTGTCAGGAAATTTGGCAGCAGCTGGAAGCTCTGTATAAATAGTTACTCGTACTCAACTGCTCTATGGTTGGATCAGGAAAAACAAGGAGGCGCTTATGAAATTGAATGTAAATCTCCCCCATCATCCCTATGATATTCTCATCGAAAAAGGAGCCTTATCTCAGGCTGGAAACTGGCTGAGTCAGCTTTGGCAGCCTCAGAAAGTCGTCATCATCACGGACAATAGAGTCGCTCGACTCTATGCGGAAAAGGTCAAGCTGAGCTTAGAAGCAGCTGGGTTTGAGACTTTTGTCTTTGACTTTTTGGAGGGCGAAGCCAGCAAGAACTTAAAGACGGTCAACAAAGTCTATGAATTCCTGGTCAAGGTTGGCCTGACCCGCAGTGATGGCATTGTGGCCTTAGGTGGTGGCGTTGTCGGTGATTTGGCGGGCTTTGCTGCTTCGACCTATATGCGGGGCATTCATTTCGTTCAGATTCCGACCAGTCTGACAGCCCAAGTGGACTCTTCTATCGGTGGTAAGACAGGTGTCAATACGCCTTGGGCCAAGAATATGGTCGGGACTTTTACCCAGCCTAACGGAGTTCTGATTGACCCAGAAGTCTTGCATACCTTGGGCCAGCGGGAACTGATCGAAGGCATGGGCGAGGTGGTCAAGTACGGCTTGATTGAGGATAAGGAACTCTGGGATGAGCTGTCAGAAATGGATGGCAGCCCAGAGTCGATTTTGGAGCATGCGGAGAGCATCATCTACCATTCCTGCGATGTCAAGCGTAAGATTGTGGTCGAGGACGAGCTGGATAATGGCGTCCGCCTCTATCTGAATTTTGGTCATACTATTGGGCACGCTATTGAAGCGACAGCGGGCTATGGAAAAGTCATGCACGGTGAAGCTGTGGCGATTGGCATGGTACAGATTTCTCGTGTCGCTGAGAAGAAAGGCCTTATGCCAGCCGGAATCACAGAAGACATCATCCATATGTGTCAGAAGTTTGGCTTGCCGGTGGATTACCAGCCATGGAATGAGGCTGCTCTCTATCAGGCTTTGACCCATGATAAGAAGGCTAGAGGGAATTCTATTAAACTAGTACTGGTTCCTGAGTTGGGTTCGGCTAGTATTCACCAGATTCCGTTGGAAGAGATGAAAGAATTTCTGAAGAAATAAGTGCCAGATGGAGTTTAAGACGATTGGACGGTTTTGATGAAAAAAGACAGGACGTCCAGTTTTTCCATCCCAGAAATAGGAGAAAATGTATGAGATATTTAACAGCAGGAGAATCGCACGGACCTCGTCTGACAGCTATTATTGAGGGAGTGCCGGCTGGTCTTCCTTTGACCGCTGACTATATCAATGCTGAGCTCAAGCGACGCCAGGGTGGGTATGGCCGCGGTGCCCGCATGAAGATTGAAAGCGATCAAGTCGAGATTACGTCTGGGGTTCGTCATGGCTTGACCATGGGCGGTCCGATTACCCTCAATGTTACAAATCTGGATCATCAGAAGTGGCTGGAGATTATGAGCGCGGCAGATGTGGATGAAAAGAAAAAAGGGCTGCGCAAGATTACCAAACCACGCCCTGGCCATGCGGACTTGGTTGGTGGTATGAAATACCGCTTTGACGATTTGCGAAATTCCCTGGAGCGCTCTTCTGCCCGCGAAACGACCATGCGTGTAGCAGTCGGAGCGGTAGCCAAGCGCTTGCTGGAAGAAATCGGTGTAGAGGTAGCCAGCCATATCGTGACCTTTGGTGGCATTGATATTGATGTGCCGGACGATCTGACTGTAGCAGAAATCAAGGAAAGAGCTGCCCAGTCAGAGGTTTCCATTGTCAATCCCGAGCGCGAAGAAGAGATTAAGGCCTATATTGATCAGATTAAGAAAGACGGGGATACCATCGGTGGTGTCATTGAGACTGTCGTTGGCGGTGTGCCAGTCGGTCTGGGCTCCTATGTCCAATGGGACAAGAAGCTGGATGCCAAGATTGCTCAGGGAGTCGTGTCCATCAATGCTTTCAAGGGAGTTGAGTTTGGCGTGGGCTTTGAAGCCGGCCGTCTCAAGGGCAGTCAAGTCATGGATGAAATCCTTTGGTCTGAGGAAGATGGCTTCACTCGCAGGACTAATAATCTAGGCGGCTTTGAGGGCGGTATGACCAATGGTCAGCCAATCGTGGTGCGAGGTGTTATGAAGCCCATTCCAACCCTTTACAAGCCACTGATGAGTGTGGATATTGAGACCCACGAGCCTTACAAGGCGACAGTAGAGCGGAGTGATCCTACGGCTCTACCAGCGGCAGGTGTTGTCATGGAAAGCGTGGTGGCAACAGTTTTAGCCACCGAAGTTCTGGAGAAGTTCTCTTCGGACAATCTGGAAGAACTGAAGGATGCGGTAGCCCGCCATCGGGAATTTGTCAAGAACTTTTAGAAGTAAGGAGAAGGGAATGGAGGGAAAAACGGTCTATATCGTAGGGCTGGGACTGATTGGAGCTTCCTTGGCTCTGGGCATCAGGCGAGATCATCCTGAGATAGAGATTCTTGGTTATAATCGAAGTGAAGAATCGCGTAGAGTTGCATTAGAGCGGGGAATGGTAGACCGGGTAACGGATGATTTTGCGGCCTTTGCTCCACTGGCTGATGTGATTATTCTGGCTGTGCCCATCAAGCAGACCATAGCATTTATCAAGAATCTAGCGGAGCTGGATCTGAAGGAAAATGTTATCATCTCAGATGCTGGCTCGACCAAGGCTGAGATTGTGGCAGCAGCAGAAAAGTATCTGCAGAATAAGCCCATCCGCTTTGTCGGTGCTCATCCTATGGCTGGAAGTCACAAGAGCGGAGCCAAGGCAGCCCATGTCACTCTCTTTGAAAATGCCTATTATATCTTCACGCCCTCTGGCTTGACCAAGTCTGGTACGCTTGAGGAAATGAAAGACTTACTAAGTGGTCTTCATGCCCGTTTTATCCAGGTGGATGCAGCTGAGCACGATCGAGTGACCAGTCAAATCAGTCATTTTCCGCATATACTAGCCTCCAGCCTTATGGAGCAAGCTGCAGCTTATAGCCAGGAGCATGAGCTGACCCAGTCTTTTGCAGCCGGTGGTTTTCGAGATATGACACGGATTGCGGAGAGCGAGCCAGGGATGTGGACCTCTATCCTCTTGACCAATCCCGAAGCCATTTTGGAGCGGCTGGAAGATTTTAAAGACCAGTTAGACAAGGTTGCCGCAGCGATTAAGACCAAGGACGAGACAGCTATCTGGGAATTTTTCGACCGAGGACGGCAGAGCCGCAAGCAAATGGAAATTCATAAGCGAGCGGGTGTGGACAGCTTTTATGACCTCTTTATTGAAGTTCCTGACGAAGAAGATGCGATTTTGGGTATTTTGGAGCTTCTGCGCGGAATTTCAGTCGTCAATATTCGGATCAACGAGGAAAACCGAGAAGATATCAACGGTATTCTGCAAATCACCTTTAAAAATCGCCAAGATTTGGAAAAATCTGCTAAAATAGTAAAAGAAAATACGGATTACCTAGTGTCCGTAGACTAATATAGAATGGAGAACTCTATGTCAAATATTTATGATTTAGCCAATGAACTCAGCCGTGGACTTCGCGAAATGCCAGAGTACAAAGCTGTGGTAGAAAGCAAGCAGGCTATCAATGCGGATAGTGAAGCCAAGGCTATTTTTGATGACTACCTAGCTTTCCAGAAAGAGCTGCAGCAACTGGCTCAAACAGGTCAAATGCCGACTCCAGACATTCAAGAAAAGATGCAGAGTTTTGGAGATAAAATCCAAGGCAATGATTTATTATCAGCTTTCTTTAATAAGCAACAACAACTCTCTATCTACTTGTCTGATATTGAACGGATTATTTTTGAACCGATTCAGGAACTATTCTAATAGAAGAAGTTATAAAATTAGATGAAACCAAGAAGCCAGATCGGGCCTTCTTGGTTTTTCTATGCTTTAGAAAGGCTATTCAGGCTGAAAATAAGTGTCTTTAATTTAAGAAAGAGGTAGAAAACTTAGGTTCTTTTTATAAAATCAGATTATAGCTACAATTAAAATATATTGACTCTGCATTCTATTTACTATTGTCCCAAAGACTGATATACTAATCAAAAAACGCTTACACTCTGATTTTTGAAAGGAACTGGTATGACTTTAGAAACAAGAAAGATTGCGATTCAAGATACATATGGCGACCGATTTCAACATTGCTGGGGCTGCGGCCCTAAGAATGAGCTAGGCCTACATTTAAAGACTTATCCTAGCTTAGATGGGAAGGAATGTATTACTAGAATACGACCAGAATCTCACTACACTGGTGGTGTGCCGGCCAATCTTTTTGGTGGCATGATTGCTATGATTTTTGATTGCCATGGAACGGCTTCAGCAGCTTGGTTTGCCCATCAAGAAAAAGGCTTGGACTTGACCCAAGATACAGTCATTGGACGCTTTATCACAGCCCGCTTAGAAGTTGATTACCAGAGCCCGACGCCTATTGATCAGGAAATCATCGTTACTTCGCGGCTTGAGGAGTTGGGAGCAAGGAAAGCTATTATCGTGATGGAGATGTCAGTAGCAGGACAGCCAAGAGCCAAGTCTAGAATGGTAGCAGTTGCAGTGAAAGATCATATGTAGTCAAATTCCCTTGGTGCCTTATATCAAGGGAATTTTAGCATCTTTGGAGTAATTTTATCTTGATTTTTGCAATTAGGACATTATTTTGGTATAATAGTTACTTGTCTTGGGGTCGTTACGGATTCGACAGGCATTATGCGGCATATTTTGCGACTCATCTAGCGGATGTAAAACGCCAGTTAAATATAACTGCAAAAAATAACAATTCTTACGCTTTAGCTGCTTAAAAACCAGCCAGCGTGACCTGATTCGGATTGCTTGTGTCTGATGACCGGTCTTATTATGAGCAAGCTACGGTAAAATCAAGTCTAGGGATTTTACAAGAGATTGATAGACTCGCTTAGCTTGGACTTGAGCCATGTGTCAAAGCTGAGTTAAATGAAGACATGGCCTATGGTCGTAGACAAATGTGTTGGCAGGTGTTTGGACGTGGGTTCGACTCCCACCGGCTCCATAGGGATATGTAAATGAGGTTTTTGATGATATGAGTTTTTTGGGAAAAATCTTAGGGAAGAGTCAAGATAGTCATCTACCCATTGAGGAAGTTTCTGTTGATTTAGAGAATCTTCCGAATGAATGGGGCTCTTTTTCGACCCTTATTGATGATCGAATGGCTAGTATCCGTCTAAATTTAGCGTTGAATTCTATCGCTCCCTATCCATCCTATACTTATGCCCTACGTTTGAGAATTGCTATTTTGAAGGTTGATCCAGAAACAGGGTTTCCAGATTATGATGAATTTTCTAATTTGAACCTCATCGAAGATCGTCTTTCAGAAGCGATGAAGCGCATTGCAGCTATCTATGTCGGAGTAGTCATCACAGATGGTCATATAGAATTTTATTACTATTTGAAAGATAGAGAGCGGCACATGCCGATTATTGCTCAAGTAATGGAGCAATTTTCGAAATATCAATATAGTTCAGCTACCTTGGTGGATCCTGACTGGAAACAATACTTTGACTTCTTGTATCCAAATGAATATGAGTACCAATCTATCTTAAACCAGCGTATCTGGTATCGCCTAGAAAAAGAAGGGGATGACCACAGTCAACTAAGGGAAATCACTCATAAGTTTAGTTTTGAGACTTACGATGATCGTGTTTCCTTTATGGGGGATGCCTCTGCTCTTGATTATGATATTTCTTCTAGGAAAAAAGAAGAAGGCGATCCTCAACCTTACAAACTAGAAATATCCCGATTTGATACCACAGAGCTCCCTAGCATCAACCAACATGTTTGGGAATTAATAGAAATTTCGAAAAAATATAACGGAAAGTATAGCGGCTGGAGCTGCAATGTGGTATAATGGATAAAGTTTTGAGAAAGCAAGTCTTTCTCTTTTATGGAAGATTACTCAAGAGGCTTAAGAGGCTGTGTTGGAAACGCAGTAGGCGTGTAAAAGCGTGCGTGGGTTCGAATCCCATGTCTTCCGTTGTATTTCAAGAAGCGCCAAAAGGCGTTTTTTTGATAGCAGGACGAAGAACGATAATCACTTTGTTTAATGCTAGACCCGCAGAATATAGAAGTAAGGATAGTATGTAAGAAATCAGATGGATTCGTTTCCATCTTTTTTATTTGAGAAAAACCTTGAAATTTTTCTGAAAAGGAGTAAACTGTACATAGAAAGTTTCGGAGGTTCTGCATGAAGTTATATGTCCAGTTGATGATTATTTTCTCGATTTCCATCATTGGAGAGGGGATATCAAGTGTCTTCCATCTTCCCATTCCAGGTAGTATTATCGGCTTAATCTTGCTATTTCTTGCTTTGCAGTTTAAGTTATTGCGGCTCCGCCACGTCAGTATGGTCGGAAACTTCCTGTTAGCCAATATGACCATTCTTTTTCTGCCGCCGGCGGTTGGTATTATGGATAAATTCCATGTGATTGCTCCTTATCTGCTACCGATTGTTTTGATTATTCTTGGTGCCATTGTTTTAAATGTGATCGTCATTGCCCTTGTCGTACAGTTCATCAAGCAGCATTTTGAAGGCGATTATGAGGAAGGAGGGATGGATCATGTCTAATCTATGGAGTAACCCGCTATTTGGCCTCGCTTTGTCCATTTTGGCCTACCTCATTGGGATGCTGATTTTCCGTAGATTTCCACATCCTTTGACAACGCCTCTCCTTTTAGCAGCAATTTTGGTCATTGCTTTTTTGAAATTAACGGGAATTTCTTATAAGGATTACTATGTCGGTGGGGCTTATTTGAATAATTTAATCGTTCCGTCAACGGTTGCTTTGGGAATTCCGCTTTATAAGACCTTCCACCTGATGAAGCACCACGCTCGCAGTATCCTGTTAGGAACCTTTGTGGCTGTGGTAGTCAATACGACTTTCACGGCTCTACTTGCGAAATTCTTCGGGATGGATTTCTTTTTAGCGATTTCCCTATTCCCAAAATCTGTCACAACAGCGATGGCGGTAGGAATTACTGATAAAATGCAGGGCTTGACAACTGTTACCTTGGTGGTTGTTGTAGCGACAGGTATTTTGACAAGTGTCATGGGACCGACTATTCTTAAACTGCTGAAAATTAAGGATCCAGTAGCAGTGGGCTTGGCCTTAGGTGGCACGGGGCATGCAGTTGGTACCGGAACGGCTTTCAAATATGGACATGTTGCTGGAGCCATGGCAGGTCTTGCAATCGGAGTGACAGGGATCATGTATGTGATTGTCAGTCCAATCGTCGCAGCCATTATCTTAAAATAAAAAAAACATGAAGCAGTATTTCTCGGAAATCTTGCTTCATGTTTTTCATTTTATCTTAGTGGATAGCTGCTAGGAGGGCATCTGCTTGGGCAGAAAGCTCAGCAAGCTTGTCTTCTGAAAGGACTAATTGGCCAGTTCCCCAAGCTTCTGGGTTGATACCGACACCAGTAAATTGATCAACCACATTCATGCGAATAAATGGAAGGAGGCTACGGTAGTGCTTGAAGACCTCATCAGGTGAAGTGCCGTTAGCAACAGATGAAACAGTTACCACTTTGGCATTGAGGGCAGAAGGGCCGCTTGGGTCTGACAAATCAAGTGCGCGTGAAGTCCAGTCGAGCAAGTTTTTCACCACGCCTGGGATGGCCCAGTTGTAGACAGGTGAGAAGATCCAGATAGCATCAGCTGCAAGGATTTCTTCGCGAACTTTGGCAACAGCAGCTGGAGCTGGACTTTCGAGGTCTTGGTTAAAGAATGGAACATCCTGGTAGTCCAGATAGGAAACCTCAGCTTTACCAGCTAGAGCCTTTTCTGCTTGAGTTGCCAACTGATGATTGAATGAACCTTGACGAAGTGAACCAACAATAAATAGTACTTTAGACATAAATATGTCCTCCATTTTATCTTTATTTAAGAGGTGCCCCTCTTGTTACTATCTATGTTACAACAATTATTACTAATTAGCAATAATTTAGCTCAGCTTTTTGAAAGTTTTTAAGAGATGCACTAAATCTTCTTTGTCGTTTTGGGATAGGAGAGCAGTCATATGGCGGATATTGGCGATGTGCTCTGGCAAGACAGCCTCGATCTTTTTCTGGCCTTGGTCGGTTAGTTGGATGAGAAAGGAGCGGCGGTCATTGGGATCGCAACTGCGGCTAATCCAGCCATCTCTTTCCATGTTTTTGATAACGACCGTCATATTTCCCGATGTAGCCAGCATGCTATCAATCAAATCTTGAATCCGCAGTTCTCCTTTACTATATAAGGTTTCCAAAACGGAAAATTGGGTAGGCGTCAAATTATGCTTTTTAAAAATTTGAGCTTCGAGATTACGAATGGTGCGCTCCGCCTTATGGAGAACGATAATTGTCTTGAGGTCAAGTAGAGTCTCGTTATCTAAGTTTTCAGTTATTTTCATAGCAATATTTTATCAATAAGTAGTAATAAATGCAAATGTAATAAAAGTCCTAGAAAAATCAGGCTATTTGTAGTATAATGATTCAGTGAGACATAAAATTAAAGAAAGGGCTAAATTTCCTATAAGGCACTATGCCATTGGGCTTTTCCTAGTCCTCACGGCGCTTGTTTTCTCATTTCTTACGATGTTGCACCTTGCTATCGAGCCTTGGCAGTCAGCTGAGGAGGGCTCTCAAAAAATCGCTAAGGAATATGCAGATTTGGAAAGTCTGACGAGCTTTGCGATTTACAATGGCAAAGAGTCCTATTATAGCTTGATTGGGAAAACTAGTAAAAAAGAGGAAGAAGCTGTTCTGATTTCCAAAAATTCAAACAAGATCCATGTCTATCGCTTGCAAGATGGGATGAGTCAGGCAGAGGCAGAGCGGGTGGCCAAGGAAAATGGAGCGACTTCTATTGATAAGACCACTTTTGGTTACTTAGACGGTCAGCCTGTTTGGGAAATTAAGTCTGGAAGCACTTATTACAATATCGGATTTGAAAGCAAGACATTGCTCAGCAAGGAGGGGCTATGAAATTATCCAATCGTGTTTTAAATATGGAAGAAAGTGTGACTTTGGCGGCGGCAGCTAGAGCCAAAGCTTTAAAGGCTGAAGGCAGGGATATCCTTTCTTTGACCTTGGGAGAGCCAGATTTTCCGACGCCTAAGAATATCCAGCAAGCAGCGATGGCAGCGATTGAAGATGGCAGGGCTAGTTTTTATACGGTAACAAGTGGTCTGCCTGAGCTGAAAGCAGCGGTTGTAGACTATTTTGCCAAGTACTATGGCTATGAGATTCAGCCTAATCAAGTGACAGTGGCAACAGGTGCTAAGTTCTCTCTTTACACCTTCTTTATGAGTGTGATTGATCCAGGAGATGAAGTCATCATTCCAACGCCTTATTGGGTCAGCTATGCCGATCAGATCTTGATGGCCGAAGGAAAGCCTGTTTTTGCTCAAGCGACAGAGGAAAACAACTTTAAGGTGACGGTGGCCCAGTTGGAGGCTGCCCGTACTGAGAAGACCAAGGTCTTGGTTCTAAACTCGCCATCCAATCCGACTGGTATGATTTATACAGCAGAAGAGCTGCTGGCTATCGGGAACTGGGCTGTTGAGCATGATATCCTGATCCTAGCTGACGATATTTATGGTCGTTTGGTTTATAATGGCAATAAATTTACGCCGATTTCCAGTCTATCTGAGGAAATTCGCAAGCAAACAGTCGTCATCAACGGTGTTTCTAAAAGCTACTCTATGACGGGCTGGCGGATTGGCTATGCTGTAGGTGAGCCTGAAATTATCTCAGCGATGAGCAAGGTTGCAGGGCAAACGACTTCTAATCCAACAGCGGTGGCGCAATATGCGGCCATTGAAGCCTTGACGGGCGATCAGGATACAGTCGAAAATATGCGATTGGCCTTTGAAGAGCGCCTAAATACTATTTATCCTTTGCTGGCTCAAGTGCCTGGCTTTGAAGTTGTCAAGCCTCAGGGGGCCTTCTATCTCTTCCCAAATGTTAAAAAAGCGATGGAAATGAAAGGTTATACCGATGTGACTGCCTTTACCACAGCGATTTTAGAAGAAGTAGGAGTTGCTTTGGTGACAGGGGATGGATTTGGTGCGCCAGAAAATGTCCGCCTCAGCTATGCGACTGACATGGATACACTAAAAGAAGCGGTTCAACGCCTCAAGGATTTCATGGAGAAGTAAGAATGATTGATCATTTTGAGATTAAAGTAAAGGATTTACAAATTTCAAAAGACTTTTATACAAGCTTTCTTGCTCCTCTTGGCTACGAATTGGATTTTAGAACTGACTCTCTACTCAGTTTTGTTGCCCCCAATAGTCCTCATCCTGGTGGAGATTTTTGGTTAGGAAAGGGAGAGCAGTCTCCTATTCACTTTGCTTTTTTTGCAGAAAACCATGTGCAGGTTCGAACTTGCTACGAGGCTGGTTTGAAGGCAGGTGGAAAAGATAATGGTGCACCTGATTATCGGAGTGATCATCTACCTTACTATGCAGCTTTTATCCTAGACCCAGATGGAAATAATGTCGAAGTAGTCTGCCACAAAGAATAAAAATAGAAAAGAGAAAAAACGTGTCGAAGAAAAATGTAACAATTATTGATGTAAAAAATCATGTTGGTGAAGAAGTAACGATTGGTGCTTGGGTGGCCAACAAGTCAGGAAAAGGGAAAATCGCTTTCTTGCAGTTGCGTGATGGTTCCGCTTTTTTCCAAGGTGTAGCTTTCAAACCTAACTTCATCGAGAAATTTGGCGAAGAAGTAGGACTTGAGAAGTTTGATACTATCAAACGCTTGAGCCAAGAAACATCTGTCTATGTGACAGGGATCGTCAAAGAAGACGAGCGTTCAAAATTTGGTTACGAGCTGGACATTACAGATATCGAAGTCATCGGCGAGTCTAATGACTATCCAATCACGCCAAAAGAACACGGAACAGACTTCCTCATGGACAACCGTCACTTGTGGCTGCGCTCTCGTAAGCAAGTGGCTATGATGCAGATCCGTAATGCCATCATCTATGCTACCTATGAATTCTTTGATAAGAATGGCTTTATCAAGTTTGACAGCCCAATCTTGTCAGGTAATGCAGCAGAGGATTCGACTGAGCTCTTTGAAACCGACTACTTTGGAACTCCAGCTTACTTGAGCCAATCTGGTCAGCTTTACCTGGAAGCGGGAGCTATGGCTCTGGGTCGTGTTTATGACTTTGGTCCTGTATTCCGTGCTGAAAAATCAAAAACCCGCCGTCACTTGACAGAGTTCTGGATGATGGATGCGGAGTATAATTTTGTTACTCACGATGAATCACTCGACTTGCAGGAAGCTTATGTCAAAGCCTTGATTCAAGGTGTTCTCGACCGTGCTCCTCAAGCTTTGGAAACATTGGACCGTGATGTAGAACTCTTGAAGCGCTACGTTGCGGAGCCTTTCAAGCGCGTTACCTACGATGAAGCGATTGACCTCTTGCAAGCCCATGAAAATGATGAAGATGCAGATTATGAGCATTTGGAACATGGAGATGACTTTGGGTCACCGCATGAAACATGGATTTCAAACCACTTTGGTGTACCAACCTTTGTCGTGAACTATCCAGCAGCTATCAAGGCCTTCTATATGAAACCAGTTCCTGGAAATCCAGATCGCGTTCTCTGTGCAGACTTGCTTGCTCCAGAGGGCTACGGTGAAATCATCGGTGGCTCTATGCGTGAAGAAGATTACGACGCACTGGTCGCTAAAATGGAAGAGCTTGGTATGGATACATCAGAATATGAATTCTACCTGGATCTTCGTAAGTACGGCTCTGTTCCACACGGTGGATTTGGTATCGGTATCGAGCGTATGGTAACCTTTGTAGCAGGTACCAAGCATATCCGTGAAGCCATTCCATTCCCACGTATGTTGCACCGTATTAAACCATAAAATGATTCAAACGCCCATGTGGCGTTTTTTCAACATCGAACTATGAAATAATCCAAATTTAGAAATATAGAGAAAGAAGAGGTAGAGGTCATGTAAACAGCAGATTAACAAGTTACAAAGGATAGAAATTAAAAAACACTTGTTAAAGGAGAAAAAATGTTTAAAAGAAGTTATCGGAAAAATATCGGTCTTATGGCCGGAGTAGAATTTTTTGCCTTTTTAGGCATTACTAGTTTTTGGATTTTATTTCTAAGTCAAAACGGCATGTCCCTTTGGCAGATTGGCCTTTTGGAAAGTATTTTTCATGCGACCAGCGTTATTTGTGAAATTCCTTCTGGGATGTTGGCGGATCGCTTTTCCTACAAGACTAATCTGTATCTGAGCCGGATAGCTGGGATTGTGTCTTCTGTTCTCATGTTAGCTGGGCAGGGGAATTTTTGGGTTTATGCATTGGCTATGGTGATTAGTGCTTGGTCCTATAATTTTGATTCGGGGACAAGTGCGGCCATGGTTTATGATTCATCTGTGGAGGCCGGCCTCAAGGAACATTATTTATCCATCTCCAGTTTTATGTCTGGGGTGGCTGAGGCGACTCGGTCTTTGGGAACGGTCTGGGCTGGATTTTTTGTCCATGGACAATTGCATCTGACCTACTATATCATGATTGGAACCTCTATTATCGTTCTTTTCTTGACCTGGATGCTGAAGGAGCCAAGTGTCAAAGCAGAGAAATCAGAACGTCTGACCATGAAAAAGATTATCTGGGCTGTCAAAGAGGAGTTGCAGAGAAATCCCAGTCTTTTTATCTGGATGATTATGTCCCAAATCATCGGAACGCTGATGTGTATGTTTTATTTTTATTATCAAAATCAATTGCCTGATTTAAAAGATTGGCAGATTTCGGTAGTCATGCTGATTGGCAGTGCTTTGAATATCTTGGCGGTCTATCTGGCGAGTGTGATTGGGAAGAAGTATTCTGCCTTAAAACTTTTTCCTTCAGTGGTTCTTCTAACCGGAGCAAGCTACCTGCTGTCCTATTTTGGAACTCCGATCATTTATATTTTGATTTATCTAATCAGCAACGCCTTGTATGCTCTTTTCCAGCCGATTTTTGACAATGATTTGCAAAAGCAGCTGCCAAGTGAAGTGCGGGCGACCATGCTCAGTGTCTATTCTATGATGTTCAGCCTGAGTATGATTGTCATTTTCCCTGTGACGGGCTGGTTGATTGATTACTTTGGTTTTGACTGGACGTTTATAGTTTTAGGTGGCTTCTTATTTGTTGTAACTCCATTTTTGCATATGGGGCTAAAGAAAATAAGCCAGAGCTTACAAGAAGTCTAATATCAATATTCTCTTTCTGCTGGTCAGAAGGAGAATATTTTTTAGCCTTTGAAAATTATGGTAAAATAAATACAGTTAAATGGAGAAGTAGGCAGTATGAAAGATTTATTGAAATATTTCAAGGGCTATATCAGGGAGTCTTTGCTGGGACCCTTGTTCAAGCTCTTGGAGGCCAGTTTTGAACTCTTGGTTCCGATTTTGATTGCGGGAATTGTGGACGAGACCATTCCACGAAAGGACAGCTCCCATCTCTACTGGATGGTTTTTCTTTTGATGGGCTTGGCTGCGCTGGGCGTGGTGGTAGCAGTGGTAGCCCAGTATTATTCGTCAAAGGCGGCAGTGGGCTTTACTCGTCAGATGACAAGCGACCTCTATCAAAAAATCCTGCGTTTGCCTAAGGCTAGTCGGGATGAGCTGACGACTTCTAGCTTGGTGACTCGGCTGACGAGCGACACCTATCAGATCCAGACGGGCATCAATCAATTTCTTCGTCTCTTTCTGCGGGCGCCTATCATCGTTTTTGGCTCTATCATTATGGCCTTTACTATCAGTCCAGCCATTACCTTGTGGTTCTTGCTCATGGTGGCAATTTTAACGGCTATTATCGTCCTCATGTCTCGTCTGATGAATCCTCTCTATGCCAAAATTCGCCAGCTGACAGACCAACTGGTCAATCTGACTCGTGAGCAGCTGCAGGGTATGCGGGTTATAAGAGCTTTCGGTCAGACCCAGCGTGAGGTTCAGACCTTTCGCAATCGCAACGAGCTCTATAAAACCTGGCAAATCAGGACGGGAGCTCTGGCTAGTCTGATTAGTCCTCTGACCTTTCTCACAGTCAATGGTACTCTGATTGCTGTGATTTGGCAGGGGAATGCTTTTATTGGCAAGGGCTTGCTGACTCAGGGGATGCTAGTGGCCTTGGTTAATTATTTATTGCAGATTTTGGTGGAATTGCTCAAGCTGGCGATGCTGGTCAACTCACTCAATCAAAGCTATATCAGTGCAGGCCGCATCAATCAAGTATTCGAGCAAGCAGAAGAAGATGTCCTGCAGGAATTAGTGCAGGAAACAGCTTTGCCAAATCAAGCCATTAAAGTCCAGCAGGTCAGCTTTTCTTATCCAAATGCAGCTAGTCCAGCCTTGACTGGCCTGACTTTTGATTTGAAAAGAGGTCAGACTTTGGGAGTTATTGGCGGGACAGGTTCAGGTAAGTCTACTCTGGTTCAGCTGCTGGCCCATCTCTATCCAGTGGCTGCTGGTCAGTTAACCATCTTTTCCCAAGGACGCAGTCCCAAAAATCTGAGCGAATGGCGGTCCTGGGTCAGTCTGGTGCCTCAAAAGGCGGAGCTTTTCCAAGGAACTGTTCGCTCCAATCTGACCTTGGGCATGTCAAGCAAGCCAACAGATGCAGACTTGTGGCAGGCTTTAGAGATTGCTCAGGCAGCGGACTTTGTCTCTCAGAAGGAAGGTGGCTTGGATGCGACTGTAGAGGCCTTTGGTCGGAATTTTTCTGGCGGTCAGCGTCAGCGTTTAACCATTGCCAGAGCTGTCTTGCGGAAATCACCTTTCTTGGTTTTAGATGATGCGACCTCTGCTCTGGACTATCTGACAGAGGCTAGACTCTTGCAGGCTATTAAGAATGAATTGACAGAGACCAGTCTAGTTTTGATCTCTCAGCGGACCAATAGCTTGCGCTCAGCGGATCAAATTTTAGTCCTAGATAAGGGAGAACAGGTAGCTCTTGGTCGCCATGAAGAACTCTTAGTCAGCTCCGCCATTTACCGAGAAATTCATCACTCACAGCATAGTCAAGGAGAGGAGGGAAAACATGAAGCATAAGACATCACCTAGCAGCTTGAGGCGTTTGACTCGAGATTTGCTGCAGGCGCGCTGGCTCTTTCTTCTAGCTAGTCTGGGAACGGTGGCTCAAGTGGCTCTGACCGTTCTTCTTCCAGTTCTAATCGGAAATGCGGTTGATAGTGTTCTTCTTCCTCATGCAGAGCAGCATTTGATGCCGATTTTGGGACAGATGCTGTTGGTCATCTTAGCCAATACGCTGATTCAGTGGCTCAATCCCTTGCTCTATAATCAGCTGGTCTATTGCTATAGCCAGCAGCTCCGACAGGGTGTTATCAAGAAAGTTCATTATTTGCCTTTGGCCTATCTGGATCGGCAGGGAACTGGCGACTTGGTTAGTCGGGTGACGACCGATTTGGAGCAGCTCAGCAATGGCCTACTTATGGTTTTCAATCAATTTTTTGTAGGTTTGCTGACAATTTTAGTGACCATCATTAGTATGGCCAGATTGGACTTTTTCCTCCTGCTTTTGGTCTTGCTTTTGACGCCCCTTTCTCTTTTCTTAGCGCGCTTTATAGCCAAAAAGAGTTTTAGCTTTTTCCAATGTCAGACGCAGGCCAGAGGAGCGCAGACCCAGCTGATTGAGGAAAGTCTGACCCAGGAAAGTCTGATCCAGGCTTTTAATGCTCAGGAGCAGTTTGATACAGCTTTTACTCGCAGCAACCAAACCTATGCAGACTATTCTCAGGCGGCTATTTTCTATTCTTCGACGGTTAATCCTTCGACTCGTTTTATCAATGCCCTGATTTATGCTTTGATTGTAGGCTTTGGGGCTGTCCGAATCATTCAGGGAACAGGTTTTACGGTTGGGCAGCTGGTAACTTTTCTCAACTACGTCAACCAGTACACCAAGCCTTTCAATGATATATCGTCTGTCATGTCGGAATTACAGAGCGCTTTAGCTTGTGCGGAGCGGATTTACAGCATTTTAGATCAAGAAGAAATAGCGGAATCTGGTCAGGAAATCCTCCAGTCGGAAGATGTCAGAGGACAGATTAGCTTTGAGCATGTGGCTTTTGGTTATGAGCCTGGCAAAGAGCTGATTCAGGATTTGAATATAAGGATTCCAGCAGCTAGCAAGGTCGCTATTGTCGGGCCAACTGGTGCGGGCAAGTCAACCCTGATCAATCTTCTTATGCGCTTTTACAATGTTGATAGTGGTCTTATTTCGCTAGACGATGTTCCCATCTCGCATTACACCAGAGCCTCTTATCGTCAGCAGTTTGGTATGGTACTGCAAGAGACTTGGCTCAAGACGGCAACCATTCATGATAACATAGCTTTTGGCCGGCCAGATGCCAGCCGAGAAGAGGTCATTGAAGCTGCCAAGGCGGCTAATGCGCATTTCTTTATCCAGCAGCTGCCTCAGGGCTATGACACCTACCTAGCGGATGCTGGGGACTCCCTGTCTCAAGGTCAGCGGCAGCTCTTGACCATTGCGCGTGTCTTCCTTTCGGTTCCTAAAATCCTAATCTTGGATGAGGCGACTTCCTCCATTGATACCCGGACAGAAGTCTTGATTCAGGAGGCTTTCAGCAAGCTCATGGTGGGACGAACTAGCTTTATCATCGCTCATCGCCTGTCCACTATTCAAAATGCTGACATCATCCTCGTCATGGTAGATGGTGATATCGTCGAACATGGTAATCATCAGGAGCTCATGGATGCCAGAGGTGTTTATTATCAAATGCAGACGGCGCAGGAGTAGAAGGGGAGCTTTGTTAAAGCTCACAGATTGATGCTAAATAAAACGAAAAGAGTTGAAATTTCCAACTCTTTTTACTTATAGTGCAACTTCCTCCAACCCTGTTTCTGTCAGTCTATAAATCTTCTGGCAGACTTCTTTGAGAAAGATACGGTCGTGGGAGACAGCGATAATGGCGCCAGGATAGGTTGCCAAAAGCTGGCGAACCTGAGGCTGAGAAGTGGGAGAGAAGTTGCGGGTTGGCTCGTCCAGCAGGAGGACGTTGGGGCGGTCTAGGACTAGTTTGAGCAGGAGGAGCTTGGCTTTTTGACCGCCGGAAAGCTGGCCAATCGGATGACGAGCCTCGTCGCGCGTGAACTGGAGACTGGCTAGATGAGTCAGGATTTTCTCTTCCTGAGCCTTGTCACCAGATGGAGCCAGAAAGTCCAAGGGACTGCTCTCATCATTCAGCAAGTCTCCATAATGCTGGGGCATGTAGCCGACCCGCATGTCTGTCCGATCGCGCAGAATCTTCCATATTTCCTTAAGCAGAGTAGACTTTCCTGCACCATTAGCACCAACCAGTCCGATTTTTTCCTGGCCGCAGACCTCCAGAGTCAGCTTCTCCGCCAACTGTCGTCCGTCTGCTTCTAGTTTCATTCCTTCTAATTTTAGGATTCTTTTGGTCAATGGCAGAGCTTCTATGTCTGAGAAATAAAGGCTGATAGCATCTTCCTGTGTCGGAATTTCTGTCATTTCAGCACCTGCCTTTTCAAATCGTTTGCCCTGTGAGAGGACGTTTTTCATCTTCTTGGCTAGTAGGCGGCCTTGGACATCATTTTTGGTATTTCTCAAGGCATTCTCAACATTTTGCTTAACTTGTCGGTGTTTTTCCATGGTCTTAGCATGTTCTTCCCGTTCTTTCCGTGCCAGTTGACCTTGTTTTTCAAAGGCCTCCTGACGCTGATGTCGGTAATTTTCATAGTCCAGACTCTTGACGCTGGTTCTGGCCTCCTGTTTCTTTTTGATTCGCTCCAGATGAACAATCTTGGTCGCAGCTTGAGCGAGAAAGTGCTCGTCGTGAGAGACGAAAAGGACCGTTCTCTGGCTGTGGCTGATAAAGTTTTCCAGCCAAGTCAAAGTTTCTAGATCAAGGTCATTAGAGGGCTCGTCAAGAAAGAGAATGTCCCAATCACTGGCTAGTTTCTTGATGAGCTGGACCTTGAGTTTTTCTCCTCCAGATAGGCTAGAGAGCTGCTGCTGACTGGCAAAGCGCTGGCTGTCAAAGTTGAGCTCCCCAGCATAGCGGTAGAGCTTAGCATAGTCCAGCTCTGTCTCAAAATCAGCAAAGAAATAGTCATTGAGCGTCAGTTGGGCATCCTCTGAAGGTAGCTGCTGGGGTAAGTAGACAGCAGCAGTATAGGACTTATCAATCTGTCCACTGTAGCTGACATAGGAGCTGACCAGTCGCTCGTCTAGCAGGAGCTTGAGCAGGGTGGACTTGCCATTGCCCTCCTCACCGATAATAGCGACCTTGTCTCCTTGATTGACAGTCAGTGATAAATCTTTGACTAACTCTTTCAGGTCTTTTAGGTGGGTGATTGTTAGATTTCTTATTTGAAGCATAGATGTCTCCTTCGTTTTATAACACAAAATACAGCCCTGCTTTATTTAGCAGAGCTGTTTTTTAGTTGCACAAAGCAGACACAGGAGTGTCAAAGTGGGATTATTCGTCTGTAGGCTTCCAGATGGAACTGCCATAGGAGTGACAGGATTAATCTAAAGATAAGACATAGAAGCTTGAAAGCACAAAAAAACGAAAGTCCCGCGGATATGCAGAAACATGACAAAATCTACTAAATAAAGTTTCCTTTAAAAAATAGACTTAATTTTTCATGTCTCCGTGTACCTCCGAAATCATTCTACCCTTAGTCTAGCAAAAAGGGCAATATAAGTCAACAAAAATCCTGAAAGATTTCTTTCAGGATTCGTCATGTTTATACATTGAGCACCTTGTCCAAGAAGTCCTTGAGACGTGGATGCTGAGGGTTATCGAAGATTTGGTCTGGTTTACCGTCTTCTAGGAATTCACCGTCAGCAGTGAAGATGACGCGATTAGCAACCTGACGAGCAAAGCCCATTTCGTGAGTCACGATCAGCATGGTCATGCCCTGCTGAGCCAGATCCTTCATAACGTTGAGAACGTCACCAACCATTTCAGGGTCGAGAGCAGAAGTTGGCTCGTCAAAGAGCATGATATCTGGGTTCATAGCCAATCCTCGAGCGATGGCCACCCGTTGTTTTTGACCTCCTGACAGGCTGTCTGGTTTGGCATCAGCCTTGTCTGCCAGCCCAACCTTTTCCAAGAGCTCCATACCAAGTTTGTCTGCATCAGCTTGGCTCATTCGCTTATGCTCGACAGGAGCGAAGGTGATATTTTGCAGGACAGTCATGTGTGGGAAGAGGTTGAAGTGCTGGAAGACCATTCCGATATCTTCACGAACATGGTCCACATTGGTAGCTTTGTCTGTCAAATCATAACCGTTGACAGTAATCGTTCCGCTAGTTACTTCTTCAAGCAGGTTCAGGCTGCGTAGGAAAGTTGATTTACCTGATCCAGAAGGACCGATGATACAGACAACATCTCCCTCGTAGAACTTAGCACTAATCCCTTTCAGGACTTCATTCTCTCCATAGTATTTGTGTAAATCATTAACATCAATTTTTAATTTAGCCATTAGTGAATCCTCTTTTCTAAGCGTTTCGCCAATCTTGTTAAGAGTGTGATGATGACCAAGTAAAGCACTGCTAGGATAGCATACATCTTGAAGCTCTGATAGTTACGGGCAATGATGATTTTACCTGTTTGGAAGAGCTCAACAAGTCCGATAGCTGATACGATAGTTGTATCCTTTAGAGCGATGACGAACTGGTTGACAAAGTTTGGTAGCATGATCTTTGTTGCTTGAGGCAGGATAATCTTGCGCATGGTCTTTCCATACGAGATCCCCAGACTTCGGCTAGCTTCCATCTGTCCGACCGGAACGGCTTGAATCCCTCCGCGAACAATCTCAGCGATATATGCACCAGCATTGAGTGACAGAGCAATTGTTCCTGCAACGAAGTCGTTGATTGGACTTTGCTGACCAGTCATAGATTCAATGAGGTTTGGAATTCCCCAAAAGATGAAGGCAGCCAGAATCATAAGTGGAATACCACGAATAACGTCAACAAAAATTTCTGAAATGATGCGAAGCGCTTTGATAGGGCTGACGCTGAACATTCCAAAGATAATCCCGATCACCATGGCAATCGCAAAGGAGATCAGTGCTAAAGCAATGGTAATTCCAAGTCCGCTTAACAGTTGTTTGTAGTTGTTTTGGAGAAGTCCCCAGATAGTTGTTTCATCAACGGTTGTGGAATTATCCTTCTCAGCTGAGAGATATTTATCAAGGATTTCTTGATATTTACCATTCGCTTTTAGATTAGCCAAACCATTATTGAACATCTCGATGAGTTCAGGGTTAGTGCCTGCTTTTACTGCAAAAGCAAGATCACCACTAGGGGTTCCCTCGATTGGCGTTTTCATTTTCTTGCCTTGATTGATGGCATATTTGACAACGGGCTCATCATCCATAATAGCAGCGACAGAGCCAGAGTTCAGACTATCATACATAGAAGAACCGTCTGAAAAAGTTTTGATTTTGTAACCGTATTTGCTTTGATTTTCGACGAGGAAGGTTTGAGAGGCCGTACCGTTCTTGACTCCGACGGTCTTTCCTTTCAAGTCTTCATAGGAGCTAATAGTGCTTGACTCTGTCACCGCAAGGATAGAGTTAGCAGTGTAGTATGGTTCAGAGAAATTAAAGGTTTCTTTGCGGGCCTCTGTCACAGACATTCCAGCAATCATCCCGTCAGCCTGTCCAGATTGAACGGCATTGATGGCAGCGTCAAAACCAGGGTTAGAGATTTCCAGTGTAAAACCTTGGTCTTCGGCAATGGCTTTGATCAAGTCCATGTCAATACCAGTATATTGGTTGCTATCATTTTGGAAAACGAAAGGAGCAAAGGACGAGTCACTGGCAATCGTATATTTAGCTTTGACTGGAGTGGCTTTTTGTCCAGACTTGGTTGTCGTCTCTGGTACGGCTGAGTTGGTTGAAGTGCCAGAAGCGGCAGTCCACTTGGTGATGATGTCCTTCAAGGTGCCATCTTTTTTCATCTGCGCCAGAGCTTCGTTAAACTCAGTCACTAGATATTCGTATTTGCTGCCTTTTTTGACACCAAATGCGAAGCTACCAACGGCCTCACCCTTCATTGAGATTTTCAAATCTTGTCCTTGACTGATTGCGTACTCGATAACAGGTTGGTCATCCATAGCTGCGTCAACCGCTCCAGCTGCTAGGCTGTTATACATAAGGTCGCCTGTATCAAATGTTTTGATAGTAAAGCCGTATTTGTCTTTGATTTTTTCAAGGAAGCGTTGTGCGGCTGTACCATTTTTGACTCCGACAGTCTTTCCTTTGAGCTGATCGTAAGATTTTACTGTATTAGCCTTGGTCGTTGCGATGACAACTTTTGTGTCATAATATGTATCAGACATGGTAAAGACTTTTTCGCGTTCAGCAGTCTTGGTCATACCTGCCATAATGGCATCGGCCTGTCCTGCTTGAACGGCATTGACAGCAGCGTCAAAGCCAGGGAAGGACATTTCATATACCCAGCCTTTGATTTCAGCAACTTTATTGATAATATCTACATCAATCCCTTTATAGGTTTGATCGGAATCTTTAAATTCAAATGGGGCATAAGCCGTGTCAGATACGATTTTGATGGTATCTGCGTGAGTTGTTGTCCCTAGTGCAAGGATAGGGAATAACGCTAGCAGAAAAGCTATGATTTTTTTCTTCATATTTTCTCTCCTTTAGTTGAATATTTTTTGATTATATCAGAAAAATTTAAGAAAGGCAAATATTTTCTGTTTTGATGTTATATTTTCTGACATAACGATAAATGTTGCCTCTTATACTATTATGATAAAATTTGTTATAATAAATAAATGATGAAAGGAGATTTCTATGTTTAAATCACGCATGTTAGATAATGTGAAGCTGTCGCGCTACATTCCTCCTATTTGGTTAGCAGTTCTGATCTCCATTGGCTTTATCCACGTAGGAGAAATCTTTGCAGGGATCATCATTGGAACTGTGCTTGCCATGGTAAATCCGATAGATGACAGGGCTACACTTATGGAAGTGTTCGGGCATTATTATATCTTTTTTCAGCTAGGTAGTTTTTTCTTTATGGCCTTACTTGTTTTTCTGTGGGTCAAGTTTCGAGAAAAGAGAGCTTTCTCCAGCCTGGGTTTCTTTAAGGAAGGATGGCTGAAAGAACTGGGCAGAGGCTTCCTGATTGGAGCCGTTCAGTTTTCACTGGTTGTTGTCTTGCTCTTGGTAACGGGGACAGGCGGTCTGAAATTTGGTCAGGTGAATTTGCAGTCTTTGATTTTTGTCCTAGCTATCATTCCTTTCTGGATTCTCCAAGGTGGGACAGAAGAGCTAGTGACGCGTGGTTGGCTCTTTCCAGCAGTTAGCGCTAAGTCAAATATCTTCATTGGTATCTTGATTTCTAGTGCTCTATTCGGGGCTCTGCACCTCTTTAACCCTGGTGTGACCGTTCTTTCTATTGTCAATATCATACTAAACGGTATCTTTGCTTGTTTCCTTATGCTCAAGTATGACAATATGTGGGTACTGGCTGGTATGCACGGCGCTTGGAATTTTGTGCAAGGAAATATCTATGGTATTCAGGTCAGTGGCCAAGGAGCATCTACCTCAATCTTGAACTATAGCTCACAATCTTCTGTGGATTTGCTGTCCGGCGGAGCCTTTGGAGCTGAAGGATCTATCTTTGCCACTATCGTTCTGATTGGCTGTACTGCCTATCTTTACTGGTCGCTCAAAAAAGAAAATCGCTTGCCTCAGGCATTGATGTTTAAGAAATAAAGACATCGCTCAGCTTAGCTGGGCGATTTTTGATGCGAATGAATGATCAGAATGCAAGACTAGCCGTTCTTAGAGATGTAGCTACTAAATCAGAGCCAAAGACAGAGAAAATGAAGCAAATATGGTAAAATGATAGAAGCACAATTTGAGGAATAAAAGATGATTAACAGAATTACAGATAATAAATTTGAATTGGTTTCCAAGTATGAGCCTTCAGGAGATCAGCCCCAGGCTATCGAGCAGCTGGTGGATAATATAGAGGGGGGCGAGAAAGCCCAGATTCTCATGGGAGCGACTGGTACTGGTAAGACCTATACCATGAGTCAGGTTATCGCTCAGGTCAACAAGCCAACTCTGGTTATTGCCCATAATAAAACACTGGCTGGCCAGCTTTATGGTGAGTTCAAGGAGTTCTTCCCCAATAACGCAGTAGAATACTTCGTTTCCTACTATGATTACTACCAACCAGAGGCTTATGTGCCTTCCAGCGATACTTATATCGAAAAAGATAGCTCGGTCAATGACGAGATTGATAAGCTTCGTCACTCAGCGACATCGGCTCTCTTGGAGCGCAATGACGTAATTGTCGTGGCTTCGGTCTCGTGTATCTATGGTCTGGGATCGCCTAAGGAATACTCCGATAGTGTGGTTAGCCTGCGTCCTGGACTAGAGATTTCCCGCGATAAGTTGCTCAATGATCTGGTAGATATCCAGTTTGAGCGCAATGATATTGATTTTCAGCGTGGGAAATTCCGCGTTCGTGGTGATGTGGTGGAGATTTTCCCAGCTTCTCGTGATGAGCATGCCTTTCGGGTGGAGTTTTTCGGAGATGAGATTGACCGGATTCGTGAGGTTGAAGCCTTGACAGGTCGAGTCTTGGGCGAGGTGGACCATTTGGCCGTCTTCCCAGCCACTCACTTCGTGACCAATGAAGACCACATGGAAGTAGCCATTGCCAAAATTCAGGCTGAGCTGGAGGAGCAGCTTGCTACCTTTGAGAAGGAAGGCAAACTGCTGGAAGCTCAGCGCTTGAAGCAACGTACGGAGTATGATATCGAAATGCTGCGCGAGATGGGCTATACAAATGGCGTTGAGAACTATTCCCGCCATATGGATGGTCGGAGCGAAGGAGAGCCGCCTTATACCCTTCTGGACTTTTTCCCTGATGATTTCTTGATTATGATTGATGAGAGTCACATGACCATGGGACAGATTCGAGGCATGTATAATGGTGACCGCTCTCGTAAGGAGATGCTGGTTAATTATGGCTTCCGCCTGCCATCTGCCTTGGACAACCGCCCGTTGCGTCGGGAGGAGTTTGAAAGCCATGTTCACCAGATTGTCTATGTATCGGCTACGCCGGGCGACTATGAGAAAGAGCAGACGGATACGGTTATTGAGCAGATTATCCGGCCGACAGGGCTTCTGGATCCAGAAGTGGAAGTCCGTCCAACCATGGGGCAGATTGATGATCTTTTGGGTGAAATCAATGCCCGTGTTGAAAAGAATGAGCGGACCTTTATCACAACCCTGACCAAGAAGATGGCGGAAGACTTGACGGACTACTTCAAGGAAATGGGTGTCAAGGTCAAATACATGCACTCAGATATCAAGACCTTGGAACGGACCGAGATTATCCGAGATTTGCGCTTGGGTGTCTTTGACGTTTTGGTCGGGATTAATCTATTACGCGAGGGAATTGACGTACCTGAGGTTAGTCTGGTAGCAATTCTTGATGCAGACAAGGAAGGTTTCCTCCGCAACGAACGTGGCCTTATCCAGACTATTGGACGGGCAGCCCGAAACAGTGAGGGGCATGTGATTATGTATGCCGACACTATGACCCAGTCCATGCAGCGAGCTATCGATGAAACTGCCCGCCGTCGGGCAATCCAGATGGCTTATAATGAAAAACACGGCATTGTACCTCAGACTATCAAGAAAGAAATCCGCGATCTAATCAGTGTGACCAAGGCTGCCCTGCCAGACAAGGAAGAAACAGTCGAAATCGAAAGCCTCAATAAGCAAGAGCGCAAGGAGATGATTAAGAAACTAGAAGGACAGATGCAAGAAGCTGCCGGACTCCTCGACTTCGAACTAGCCGCGCAGATTCGCGATATGATTCTGGAAATAAAGGCGATGGATTGAGGGATATCAAGGAGAAAAACAAATGGTCATCACTATCAAAACAATGGAAACAGCTGAGGAGATAGAAGGGAAATCCAGAGTTCATTGGCAGACATGGCGAGAAGCTTATGATGAGATTTTGCCTGCGGAATTTCAAGAGCAAATGACCTTGGATAAGTGCCGATTTTATAGTCAAAAGTATCCTGAAAATACCTTGATCGCCTTGGATGATGCTAAAGTGGTCGGTTTTGTTAGCTACGGTGATTTTCGAGATCCAGCTACGATAGCGGGTGAAATTATCGCTTTGTATGTCTTAAAAGATTATTATGGCAAGGGTGTAGGACATCAGCTCATGCAGGCTGCATTTGCCGCCTTGGATAGTTATCCAGAGATTTTACTATGGGTGTTAGAAGATAACAAACGTGCCATCGCTTTCTATGGAAAAATGGGTTTTGTTTTTGACGGCGAGGAAAAGATCATTGACCTGGGAAAAGCCGTGAGAGAAAAAAGGATGATTTATATCAGAAACTCGAACAGTTAGCTTGAAAACAATAGATATATTTGTAAGGAGCACATATGCGTTATGCACTTTTACTCCGCGGCATCAATGTCGGCGGGAAAAACAAGGTCGTTATGGCTGATTTGAAGAAAGATTTGGCTGGGTTGGATTTTGAAAATCCAGTTTCCTACATCAACAGCGGAAATCTTTTCTTTGATAGCGAGGAGCAGGAGGAGAGGATTCGGGAGATCTTGTCGGCTTATTTCAGTCAGTCTTACAATTTTCCTTTGCCTTTTGTCCTTGTCAGCTCTGCCATGCTTCAAAAAGAAATAGCCAATCTTCCTACTTGGTGGCAGGATGAAACTGCCTTTCGGCGCGATGTTCTCTTTTATCTGCCAGAGGTAGACAGGGAGAGTGTTCAAGAGCTGGCAGGCAGTTGGGCGAATGACAAGGAGCAGCTGCATTTTGGGCAGACGGCTTTCTTTTATAGCAATGCTGACCAAGCGGACTATCTCAAATCTAATTACCATAATAAACTGCTCAAGTCTAGTTTTTATAAGCAACTGACTATCCGAAACGGTAAGACTTTCCAGAAGATTGTGGAGTTGGTGAATGAGAAGTAAAACCAAAAAGAAATATAAAAACAAAAACAAAAGAAAAGTAAAAGTTCAGGGGAACAAATTTATCCTTTGGTTGGAAAAACATTGGATAGTAGAAGCTCTTTTAGGTCATATATTCTTTATAATGGTTGGTCTTGGCGTGGGATATTTAACATTTGGTAATGAGAGTATTCCTGCTCCGCTTCGTGAGTTTAGTTATATTAGCCCCTTGTATTTAAATTTGTTTCTTTTGATTACTTTCCCACTCTATTCTCGGTTTGGAAGTCTGAGAGGAGAGGGGTGCAACTCGCTGGAAGATATTTCAGAATTTTTTCTCTATCTAAATGGCTCGATTTTTCTTTTTCATTGTTTTGTAGGGATTAGATTGAAACACGGACAAGGTTTTTTGCCACCTTTAATCAGTTTGGATCATCGCTATGTCTGGTTTCCAATTGCTACTTATCTTACTTTCTTTCTGATAGCAGTAGTCATCACGATTGCAAGCAAAAGAAGCAAGAAAAAATAGAAAAGCCGCTTTATGTACTAAAGTGGCTTTTGTGCTTGTTCTGATAAATCTAAGGGCATAAAAGCAGCCATGACACGGCCGATGACCTTGGGTTCTTCTTGATGCGGGATAAATTTGTCGCTGTATTTTTTATTGAGAGAGATGAGGCGAATGCCAGTTGGATCGTTGAAAACTCTTTTCAAAATGGTTTGTCCGTCGTAATCAATGGCATAGATAGCGCCAGCAAATTCAAAATGTGTATTCTTGATGAGTGCCACAGAACCTTGCGGATACTTGGGTTCCAGCGAATCTGTCCGAATCCAGAGGGCAATATCATAGTCAAGCTCTTTGTCTAACCAGACGATGTCAGCTTGTTCGGGCTTATTCAAGAAAGTCTGGAAGCTTTCATAGACCTTGTAAGGAAAATAGTCATCTTTTAATCTTTCCTCAGTCGTTTGATTTTCCAGCTCTTTTTTGGCAAAGTCTGTCACAGCTTGCTTGCGGCTCTGGTCTAGAGATTGGAAAATATCCGTGAACTCTAGCGAAAATGGTGTAGGGCTATGAACAGATAAATAGCGAGGATCCAGCTCTTGGACATCCATATCAAAGAAGTCTGCAATTTTTTGCATATTTTCGAGGACAGGCAGGGAATTTCCTTTGATATAGCCAGTAAGAGTGCTGGCTGGGATTCCTGTTCCTCGGGAAAGTTCAATTTGTTTGATTTGCTTTTGCTTCAATAAAGTTTTGATTTTTTTAGAAATGAGCCGCATTGCCTCCTTATCCTGGGGGCTAGCGACACCGCGTCCTCTGGCCATGATATTCACTCCTTTTCTTTCTTCTATTTTAACGAATTAAATCGAAAAAGTAAAGAGCTGAATACGGATATTCAGCTCAAAAGGAGAGGATTAAATTTCGTAGCCCATCAAGAGGCCGCCTTCTTCTGCGTAAAAGCTGCAAAGTCCAGAAGTTGGTAGGAATGAAATATCGGCAGCTGGGAATTTTTCCTTGATAACTTCCGAAAATTGCTGGCAAAATTTCTCATTATTGCGGTGAGCAATGATAATGCGGCCGCCCTTATATCCAGCTTTCAGAACCTCATCAACAGCAGCAGTCAGAGCCTTTTTAGCCCCTCTAGCTTTTTGGAGAAGCTCCAGAGTACCAGTATCGCTGGCTTCGCCCACCATGCGAATATTGAGGAGGCCGACAACCGCACCGATTAGCTTACTGAGACGCCCATTTTTGACCAGATTATCTACCTTAGCCAGTACAAAGAGAAGCTTTGTGTTTTTTTGGTAGTGGGAGATGGCTTCCACTACTTGCTCGAAAGAAAGTCCTTCTTTGATGAGGTCGTTTAATTTTTTGACGATCAGATCGACCTCGCCACCAGCCGAAAGGCTATCAATGACATGGATATTTGCTGTTGGTTTTTCTTCTAAGAAGAGCTTTTTGGCTAGCTGGGCGCTATTGTGGCTACCAGAAAGAGAGCCTGTAATCGTCACTACAAAAATATTTTCAGCCCCTTCAAAGCTTCTGAGGTAGTCATCAGGGCTTGGGCAGGCTGATTTTGAAGCACTTGAAGTAGCGTACATTTTTTCCATCATGCTATCAATATCAAGTTGCGCATTATCCACAAAAATCTCATGATCAATCTGAATGGTCAGCGGCACACTCTCAAAAGTTGTCTGGTTGGCCAGATCTGTAATCTCACGGTAGTCACAGCCAGAATCGGCAACAATTTTCCAAGTCATTCATTTTCTCCTGCTCTATCAGTTCTCTACATTGACAAAAAACATGTCTTTTCTTACAATTATAACATGAAGATGCTTTGATATAAAGCCTTAATTCTCAGCTGATACAGGAAGAAAGAAATTGTTATGGCGGAAAAGAAAATATCAGAAAAATCCCTCGCAAATTTAAAAACTTATAATCAAGAATCTAATCGAATTACAAAGGAATCCTTGGAAATTTCTCTGATGCAACTGCTAGAGAAAAAAGATTTGAAAAAGATTACCATCTCTGAATTAGTCGAGCGAGCTGGGGTTTCGCGCGCAGCCTTTTATCGTAACTATAGCTCTAAAGAAGAAATTCTAGAGGGGATTTTCAAAAATACGGTTCAGGGAATTGTCGACAAGCTGGAGCAGTTTAATTTCAAGACAGAAATGTACCAGATTTGGCTTTTTCTTTTTAAGGAAGCCAAGAAGGAAGCGCGTGTCATTAGTCTGGCTATTGACTATAATTTTGAAAAGTTGCTGACGCAGGCGGTTTTTGATTTCCTTGAAAAACGCAGCAAAGGTGGGAAGAAGACAGCCAATTCCTATATGAATTCATTCTGGAGTTCTGCGGTTGTTTCGGTGCTTTCCAAATGGATCAAAGAAGGCATGAAGGTGCCAGCTGAAAAGATTGCTGCTTTGGGCATGCCTCTTTTCCCACAGAAAAAGAAAAAATAAGAGTTCGTACAACTGTTTGGCACCAATATATCAGACTGAAATAATAGATCGTAAAAACTTACCTAACAAGTAAGTTTTTACTTAGTGCTTCTGAGACCATTTAAGACTTCTCAGCTACCATTTAGGATTTGGGAGTCATTTGCGATGCGACTTGTGCTATGCTAGAGCAACGGAGGTAGACAAATGGCTACTATTATAATCAAAGATGGCAGCACTCTTCGAAAGCTGGATCTTTCGACAATTTACTATATCCAGTCCCATCCTCAAAAGCCACACGTCGTTCTCATCGTGACTGGACAAGACAACTACAGCCTTAGGGCTTCTCTGACTGAGTTGGCTAAGCTCTATCCTGATGCGCTGGTTCACTGTAATCGTCAAACACTGGTCAATTTAGCCAAGGTCCAAGGGTTTGACAGGGAGCGTAAAAGCTTGTTTTTTGAGCAGTCTGACTTAGGAGATATTGTCTGCTCAAGGCGTCATTTATCCAGTCTCATCAAGCGCTGGTCTCAGGAAGGAAGAAAATAAGATGAAAATTTTTGTATTAGAAGACGATATTAAGCAACAAGCCTATATGGAGTCAACCATTAAGGGAATTTTGGAAAAGAACGGCTGGGAATGCCAGTTTTTAGAAATCTACGGCAAGCCGGACATGCTAATTGATGCAGTAAGGGAACGGGGGAGTCATCAGATTTTCTTTTTGGATATTGAGATTAAGCAAGAGACGCAGAAGGGACTCGAGGTGGCAGGAAAGATTCGCAAGTTGGATCCCTATGCTCTAATTGTATTTGTGACGACTCACTCAGAATTTATGCCCTTGACTTTTCGTTATCAGGTATCAGCTTTTGACTTTATTGACAAAGGCTTGCCTGAGGAGGATTTTATCAAGCAGATTGAGCAGGATCTGGCCTATCTTTACGAGAGAAAGGACAGCTTTCAAGCTGAGGAAACTTTTCTCTTTGAAAATTCCAAGTCGGATTTTCAGGTGCCTTTTAATGAAATCTATTATTTTGAGACATCAGAAGTGCCTCATAGACTAGTTCTCTATACCAAGAAAGAGCGCATCGAATTTTACGGACAACTTTCTGAGATTACAAAGCAGGACAAGCGACTCTATCGCTGCCATCGCTCTTATGTGGTCAATCCAGCGAATATCTCTCAGCTGGATAAGATAGAAAACATAGCCTATTTCCCGAATGGCGCTAGTTGCTATGTATCACGCCTCAAGATGAAAGGATTGCGGACAGCTTTAAGGCAGTAGGGAAGTACTAAGATAGAAGTGGGAGAGGAATTATGGTTATAGGATTAGAAATAGTTTTAGATCTTATTCAAATTTTAATATTATTTGTTATGTATTCACGTATTAGTGGTAATAGTTTAAGCCGATATCAATATATTCTGGCGATTATAGTTTATTATGTTTCTGGCTTTATAATAGTATTTTTCTTTTATAGCTCTATTCTTTCTTTAGTGTCTTATTTATTTATGCCTCTTTTCTTTTTGATTTTTAGCTTAGTAATAAGTAAAAATGTATCAAAATATTTATCGATATTTTATGGTCTTTTCCCAGTTGTTCTCTGGAATCTACTGCATCGCTCTATAACTTTTTTTATCCTACCTGGCTTAGGTTTTTCGAATATTCAGCAAATTAGCCATAATAAAACTCTATTAACTATCTCAGCACTGACTGCAAGTATTCTCTCATTTGTAATTCCTATTGTGCTCCAATATAATTTTGAAATATTGAATAAACAGCAGAACCCTAGAGAAAATAGAAAAATAATAATCTTTTTGAATATTTCCATGTTAATTTATTATTTACTAGTTCAAATTTTTTCTTATTTGGAAGTGATGTATAGAATAGACGCTTTATTATATAGAGAGTTGGTCGTAGTTATTTACATCATTATTTTCCTTATCTCGCTTAATATCCTAGACCGTAATTTGCGAGAGCGAATTCAACAGCAGTTAAGTGAACAAAGAGAGTTACAATTGAGAAATATGTCCGATTACAGTCAGCATATTGAAGAACTTTATAATGAGTTGCGAAGTTTCCGGCATGATTACATTAATATTTTAAGGAGTCTGAAGTTAGGAATTGATACGCATGATTTACCAGCCATTGAGCAGATTTATAACCAAGTTATAAAAGACTCAGGTCAAGCACTCAACCAATCTAAGTATGATTTAGGTCGCCTGTCCAATATCCACAATGATGCCCTCAAGAGCGTCTTGTCAGCAAAATTTCTAGAAGCTCAGAGCAAGGGAATAGAAATTGGCTTGGAAGTTCCTCAAGAAATCAAACCTCAAGGAATGGAGTTGCTTGATTTTATCACGATTGTTTCCATACTGGCTGATAATGCTATAGAAGCAGCAGTGGAGACTAGTCATCCAGTAGTTTCTTTTGCCTTTTTAGAGCAGGAAGGTAGACAGATTTTTATTGTTGAGAATACAATAAAAGAGTTTTCTATCCATTCCGATAATATTTTTAAAAAGGGTTTTAGCACTAAAGGAGAAAATAGAGGGCTTGGTCTCTCCAATGTTCAAAATATTATCAGCCACTATCCCAATGTTTCTCTGAGAACCACTAGTCATAATCACTCTTTCAGACAGGAGTTAGAGATAAAATGAATCTATTAGATTGCGAATGATTAGATTTGCCACTTGATTTAACTCAATGAGAGTAACAACAACTGTTTATGAGTAAAAAAAGACAATTTAAGATTTTTTATGCCACACCTGTTTAAAAGTGCTATAATTAATATAGTGTTTAAGAATACGAAGGCACTAAGAGAAATGACTTGTTTAGAGACAAATATAACTTAAATTCAAACTGTTGTCTGGTTTTTTGTTATTTAATTGTTAGGAGTGACAAGAAATGAAGAAATTATATAGCAATACATATCTAATGCGATTTTTAACTGCCCAGCTTCCTAGTCTGGCTTTATTCATTATGATTTTAAGCAACCAGGTTTTTAAAGCATCGCTTCTAGTCCAGATTTGTTTTTATTTGATACTTGTGAGCAATCTTGTGTTGAATCTTTATTTTATGAACCAAATAAAAAAAGAAAGTAGTTCCGACATCTTATCAAACCAAATTTTCTTTACTATTTTGACTTTGGCTCTGTTTATATTTAGTTCTTACAGACTGATAACGATTAGTGATGACTTTCAAAAATTAATTGCTCTGATATCCACTATTTTATTATTTATCTTACTTATCCTACTTATTTGGGGAATAAAATATGCCAAGGTAGCTAGTAGAAAACATAAAACAAATTAAATTTGCTAAAATTGAGCGGTATATCGCTATACTCTCTCTGTCTTACTTTTTCATGATGTTTTCTAAGAATATTTCTTATAGCATTTTTTCAAGAAGACGATACGGAATATCCTGCTGGTCAATTCTTTCTTATACTCTTTGTAATTTAAATTTTATTATTTTAGTAAAAACAGCATTTGCTTCTAGCAAGTGCTGTGTTTTTTTCTTCAAATGACCATTTAGGATGAAATGCAGACTGTTTATGATTTTCGGCTTGTTATTTGGAGAAAGTGCGCTATAATCTAAGCAGGTTAAGATTGACTTTGCAAATGGTTGAAGTCTATTAAAAAAAACTTTTAATCAAAAATTTATGTTATAATAACAGTATAATAATGTTTGTGATTTTTGGAAAAAGGTGATTTGCTATCTCTAATGGCACTTTTTGGAATGGAGGGCATCTATGAAGTTAGAAATGATAGGCATTAGCAAGAGCTATGGCTCTAAGTCTGTTCTTAAAGATATTTCCTGTGAATTTACTGAGGGAGTTTATGGTTTGCTTGGGGCAAATGGTACAGGTAAGACGACCTTGATGAATATCATTTGTGATCTCATAAAGCCGAGCCAAGGAAGGATAAAGTTTGACGGCGCCTCGCATGTAGAAGAGTATATCCAGTATCTCGGATTCTTGCCTCAAGATTTTTCTTATTATCATAACTTTACTGGGCTCGATTTCCTTTTATATATGGCCGCTCTTAAGGGAATGACAAAGAAACAAGCCAGAGTAGAGAGTGATAAGTTTTTGAAGCTTACTGGTTTATATGATGTTCGGAAAAAGAAGATTGCTTCCTATTCGGGTGGTATGAAGCAAAGACTCGGTATTGCGCAGGCACTTCTCAACAATCCCAAAATATTGATTTTAGATGAGCCGACTGTGGGACTGGATCCCAAGGAAAGGGTGAAATTCAGAAATATTATCAGTGAGCTATCGGCTAATAAAATCATCCTCTTATCTACTCATATCGTATCGGACGTAGAAGCGATAGCCAAGGAAATCCTAATCTTAAAAGATGGAAATTTTGTGGAAAGAGGTAGTGCTAAGGAACTTCTTTCACTTATCGAGGGGCAAGTTTGGGAATTTCGTGTTTCCGAACGTGAGTGGCAGCGTTTTGCAAAGGATTATGTAATTGTGAATGAGCGGATAGAACCAGGCGGTATCGTCTTGCGGGTTATTAGCGATGATAGTCCTTTCGAAGGGGCGCAACGGATAGTGCCAAGTCTGGAAGATTTGTATATTTATTACTTTAGAGAGGAGGTAAATGTATGATAGCATTAGTTCCTTTTGAATTGAAAAAATTATTAAAAAAGAAGTCAGTTTTAGGTGCAGTACTGGCTATTATGTTGGTTTTAGCTGGATTGTTTTATGCAAATTTTTTTAATGATGGACAGATTAGCGGATCTTCAGCTGATCGAATACATGGAAGACAAGCAGTTGTGATCAAACAAAAGATTGCTGAAGAGCATACGGGTTATTTATCTGATGAGTTAATGGATAAAATCGTTAATGACTATGCAGCCAATATGCCCTATTTAAAACAGAATGAATTGTATGATATGTTTTCCTGGTATGCCATTGATCGCCTCGTCTCAAATTCTCAAGAAATTTTAACTGATACCTATAAATCTGACGATGTCTTACATTATGACCAGATTAGTCTCAAGTCACAAGAAGAGCTGCAGTCCTATTTTCCTTTAAAAACCTTAAAGCTGGGAAATTTTGCTCCTTGGCATAAGTTGTTTAATACCTTAAATGCTGCTTTTAGTTTAATGGTGGTATTTGTGATCTATATTTGCTGCTCTGTTTTCTCAGGTGATCGAGCAAGAAAGATGGATTCATTACTTTTGACAACTAAATATGGTCGCAACCAGTTGACGATTGCAAAAATTGTATCTGTTTTTGGAATTGCTACTTTAACATTTGTCCTTGTTAATAGCCTTGTTTTGCTGGTGTTTGGGACCTACTTCGGTTGGAGTGGTTGGGATACCAGCGTCCAGATGAACTTGGAATGGATTTCGACCATTTATAATATTTTGCAATTTCCTGTCCATATGAATCTCTTAGAATTGTTGATTCGCCTTATTCTATTCCAGTTTGTTGGTTTACTCTTTATTCTTGGAGTGATGGTTCTCATATCTAGTTTGACAAAGTCGCCTCTAGCAACATTTGCAAGTTCTGTGGGAATGTTCTTGGCTCCAGACTTTATGATGAATATTTTCAGAGATGGTTTGATAAATAAGATACTAACTATTTTTTCAATTTCAACCGATGGAACGGAAGGAATCTTATTGAAACTTTCCAATAGCAAAGGATTTTTCTTCAATGATTTTACCGCAAATAGTGTCAGCGTGATCATGATCCGGCTCTCTCTCATGCTCCTCTGCTGTCTGATGACTTATCGGATTATCCGAAAAAGAGGGCTTTAAACTAACTGTTGTCTATTTTAGAAAAGCAGTTCCGCTTTTCTGATAGAATATACAAGGAAAAAAGAGGTCACTAATATGGAAAAAAATTATTTTTTAAAATTTCTCTGCTTATATCTTTTGTGCTAACGGCAGGAGGTCTATTATTAACACTCTGTAATTATTTATTTTTTAATTATCCGTTTTTAAACCAAACTACGGTAGGCCTAATTGCCTCGTTTTTAATGGTTTTGCTTATATTTTTTAGTTCTCATCATAGAAATAAGGATTGATTTTTTGATTACTTGAGAATAAAAAGAAAAAAGTGCTAAAGACATTCTTTGAATTTATCCTTTAAAGGAGTTGATTTTATGGCTAATACTAGGCGAGCAGTAGTTGCTACGAGCTTAGGTTTCATCTTATTGTTAGCAGTGGGCATTCTACTGCAGATTCGCTTTGGGAGCATGGTCTTTTTGCTAAGTCTATTCTGTTATGCGGAAGCCTTTATCATTTGGTACGCGAAAAGTAAGTCTAAGTCGCAGATCAGTGGCAGTCGGAGTATTGAACTCTTTTGTCTCTATATCAAGCAGTTGAAAATCTTTTATGTCACAATTTTGTGTCTTTCTATTCCTTTCGTTTCCCTGTCTTCTGACCCCACTTATGATTTGTTTTTTGTGCTTGGCTTGTTAGTATTTTCGCTCTTAAGCAATTATATCTTTAGCTCTCATGGCATTCAGCCATCTAAGAAAGAGAGAAATGTAAAAGATTAATTGTTTTAGCTGTGGCAGCTATTCAGCTTGCTGTTTTCTACAAAAGAAAAGAGGCTGGGACAAAAGTCCTAGCCTCTCAATTGTCTTTGGAATGTCGAGCAAGATGCAGTGGTTGAGTGGGCTCTACTAGGCTGATTTCATCAGCTTTTACAGCCCTACTCAACTGTGCGGAGGTGGGACGACGAAATCGAATTCTAACGAATTACCGATTTCTGTCCCACTCTCTTTTGTAAAATGTGCAGGCTTAGTGTGCTACACGCTTGCGAGCGGCTTTCTTACGGTTTTCTTCGATGAAAGCTGCTTTTTGTTCCTCAGGTTCGATGACTTTTTTCTTAAAGGCATAGACTGCACCAGCAAGAGCAGCGACAGTACCTGCTACACCTGTAAGAACGCCTTTTCCAAATCCTTTAGCCATGTGATTTCTCCTTTTCTGAACTTTTATTATTTATGTTATAATTAATAGTAACGAAAAATTAAAATTTTTTCAAGGAAAAAAGATGAAAACCAAAATAATTGTGATAGTGGGGCCGACAGCAGTTGGGAAAACGGCTCTGAGTATCGAGGTAGCCAAGCGCTTCAATGGCCAAATCATCAGCGGTGACAGCCAGCAGGTCTATCGTGGCTTGGATATTGGCACGGCTAAGATTCGTCCTGAGGAACAGGAGGGCATTCCCCACCATCTGCTGGATGTGCGAGAGGTCGGTGAGAGCTATTCGGCCTATGATTTTGTGACTGAAGCGGCTCAGGCCATTCGTGAGATTGAGTCTCAAGGTCAGCTTCCCATCATTTGCGGTGGTACGGGGCTCTATATCCAGAGCTTGCTTGAGGGCTACCATCTGGGCGGGACCGTCCCTCACGAGGAGATTCTGGCCTATCGGGCGCAGCTGGATACTTGGTCGGATGAGGATTTGTTTGGGAAAATAGCAGAGCTGGGTATCGAGATTCCACAGATAAATCGACGCAGAGCTATGAGGGCGCTGGAGATTGCTCAGTTAGGCGGTCAACTAGAAAATAATCAACCAGACTATGAAGCCCTGCTGATTTGCCTAGATGATGAGCGAGAGCGACTTTATGAGCGAATCAATCAGCGAGTAGATTTGATGGTGGAAGACGGACTTTTAGAAGAAGCCCGCTGGCTGTATGAGCAGGCTCCAACCTGTCAAGCTAGCAAGGGAATCGGCTACAAGGAACTTTTCCCCTACTTTGAAGGTCAGATAAGCCTAGAGGAAGCGGTGGACAAGCTCAAGCAGAATACCCGCCGTTTCGCCAAGCGCCAGCTGACTTGGTTTCGCAATCGAATGTCTGTGACCTTTTATCAGGTGGGAAATCCAGACTACAAAGAGCAGGTTATGGAAGACATCAAGAATTTTTTGGACAAATAACTGGCTCACCAAGTCTTAGTAAGGATATGAAATGATAGAAACAGAGAAAAAAACAGAGCGTGTCTTTTTGGTCGGTGTGGAACTAGCAGACACGGAGAATTTTGACCTATCCATGGAGGAGTTGCATAGTCTGGCTAAGACGGCAGGGGCAGAGGTAGTCGGCTCTTACAGCCAGAAGCGAGAAAAGTATGACAGCAAGACCTTTGTCGGTTCTGGAAAGTTAGAAGAAATCCGGCAGATGGTTGATGCCGAAGAGATTTCGACCGTCATTGTCAATAACCGTCTGACACCTCGCCAAAATGTCAATCTGGAAGAAAGCTTGGGCGTCAAGGTCATTGACCGTATGCAGCTGATTTTGGATATTTTTGCCATGAGGGCTAGGAGTCATGAGGGCAAGCTGCAGGTGCATCTGGCCCAGCTCAAGTACCTGCTGCCTCGCTTGGTTGGCCAGGGCATTATGCTCAGCCGTCAGGCAGGTGGCATTGGCTCTCGTGGTCCTGGTGAAAGCCAGTTGGAGCTCAATCGACGTAGTGTCCGCAATCAGATTCATGATATTGAGCGTCAGCTCAAAGCAGTGGAGAAAAATCGGGCAACCGTTCGTGAAAAGCGGCTAGAGTCCAGCATTTTCAAAATCGGCCTCATCGGCTATACCAATGCTGGAAAATCTACAATCATGAACTGCTTGACCAGTAAGAGCCAGTACGAGGCTGACGAACTCTTTGCGACGCTAGACGCCACGACTAAGAACATCAATCTCAGTGGTCAGCTCAATGTCACTCTGACGGACACAGTTGGCTTCATTCAGGATTTGCCGACAGAGCTGGTATCTAGCTTTAAGTCCACACTGGAAGAGAGTAAAAATGTCGATTTGCTGGTCCATGTTATTGACGCCAGCGACCCTCATCATGAGGAGCATGAAAAAACTGTCCTCGACATCATGAAAGAGCTGGACATGCTGGATATTCCTCGGCTGACTCTCTATAACAAAGCAGACAAGGCGGAGGATTTCACCCCGACCCTGACTCCTTATTCTTTGATTTCGGCTAAGGCGGACAATAGCAGAGCTCTTTTGCAGCAAGTCCTACTGGAGCGGATGAAAGAACTCTTTTTGCCTTTTACCATCAAGGTAGCGCCTGCTAAAGCATACAAGATTCATGATTTAGAGAAAGTCGCGATTATCGGGAATCGAGAATACATAGACGATATCGAAGCTATTTCAGGCTGGATTGCCGAAAAAAATAAATGGAAACTGGAAGAATTTTATGACTGATTTTATTGACTTGGCCCTCAAATACGGCGGTTTTACAAGCCTAGACAGGGTCTACTTAGAGCAAATATTGGCTGGCTTGACAGGGGAGCAGAAGCGTAGCTTTATCACACCGCCGCCCAGCGTCATCAATGCTTACTTTGCTGAGCTTTATCAAAAGAAAAGTCCAGAAGCCGCGACAGCCTATTTTCTAGAAATTACCCAAGCGCTGGACTTGTGGAATCCTGAGCCTAGCTTTGTCGAAAGTAAACCTTTTGTCCGCCTCAATCTTTCTGGCAAGTCCTACGGGTTTTGCTATGAGAACGAGGAAGTTGGCTTGGTCTTCCCTGAAAAGCCAGAGCCAGTAACAGCTGATCTGCTCTTTGAAATCGCCCAAGTCTTCCCACAGTACTTGGTTTTTGAAGAAGCTGGGAGAATAAAAATTGTACCTCTCAAAGATGAATCTCAAGTCGTGGACAGTCAGGCGCTGACTGCTTTGACTGATTGGCAGCAGCTAGCGGATGGCTGCCAGAGAGTTCTTGGCTATAATCAAGATGAAGTCAGTCAGCTAGCCCAGTCCTATGCTGGCAGGAAATACTATCACTCGCAGAATCGATCTGCCATGATTTATATCATTTAGAAAGAAAAACATGCAATTACAATTTTTAGGAACTGGAGCTGGTCAGCCGTCCAAGGCCCGCAATGTGTCTAGTCTTGTCCTTAAGCTTTTGGAAGAAATCAATGAAGTCTGGATGTTTGATTGCGGCGAAGGTACCCAGAATCAAATTTTGGAAACGACCATCAAACCTCGTAAAATTTCAAAGATTTTCATCACGCACCTGCACGGCGACCACATTTTCGGCTTGCCGGGTTTTCTCTCTAGCCGAGCTTTTCAGGCCAATGAAGAGCAGACGGATTTGGAAATTTATGGACCAGTCGGTATCAAAAGCTTTGTGATGACAAGCTTGCGCGTGTCTGGTTCTCGCCTGCCATATCGGATTGATTTTCATGAGTTTGATGAAAACAGTCTGGGCAAGATTTTGGAGACGGACAAGTTTACTGTTTATGCGGATAAGCTGGATCACACGATTTTCTGTGTGGGTTATCGGGTGATGCAGAAAGATTTGGAAGGAACGCTGGATGCGGACAAGCTGCGCGAGGCGGGCGTTCCTTTTGGTCCTCTCTTTGGAAAAGTCAAGAATGGTCAGGATATCGTCCTAGAAGATGGGACCAAAATCATCGCAGCCGATTACATCTCAGCTCCTCGCCCAGGTAAGACCATTACCATTTTGGGTGACACCAGAAAGACCGATTCAAGTGTTCGCTTGGCTGTGGCAGCGGATGTGCTGGTTCATGAAGCGACCTATGGCAAGGGAGATGAAAAGATGGCTCGTAAGCATGGTCACTCTACCAATATGCAAGCTGCCGAAGTGGCTAAGGAAGCTGGTGTCAAACGCCTGCTGCTCAATCATGTTAGCGCGCGTTTCTTATCGAAAGACATTAGCCAAATGCGTCGTGATGCCAGTGCTATCTTTGAAAATGTCCATGTAGTCAAGGACCTGGAAGAAGTTGAGTTATAAGTTTCCAATTTAGGACAGTTTCGTTAAGAGGGAAATAAGATGGCAGTTGAAAATCGTTTATTCGATAAAGCTGATTGGTATTTTGAGGATGCATTAACCAATTATCTTTACAGCTACCAATTACAAAATGAAGAATTGACACAAGATGATTACCGAGAGGTTCATCGTTGGGCTGCGAATCATATTGGCTTCTTCGTGACTTGGCTCATCCAGCATGATGCAAAGGAAATGATGACTCCTGATGAAGAAACATCACTCCAAAGTGTCAAAGACGAGCAAACTTTGGGTGTGGATTATGTTCTAGACTGGTGTGACGGAAAATTAGGAACAATGGATGTCAAAAAGAACTTTCAGGCTTTTGTGAACAATTATTATGAACATCAGTACATGAAGGATTATTCCGAATTTGTAGTCAATGACTTGTACGACCTACCTTTGGAATTTTTAGGTAGCTGGGAGGATTATCATCTTTTTGCTCCTGTCATTGATCAAGCTTATGCTGAATATTTAGCTGGAAAAAGATTTCATTAAATTAACAACATGAAAGGCAGAACAATGCGCACCATCATCATCACAGGAGCTAGCGGTGGGCTGGCTCAGGAAATGGTTCAGCTCTTGCCCCATGACCGACTGATTTTGGTCGGACGGAGCAAGGCTAAGCTGGAAAAACTATATGGAGAAAAAGAAAATCTTGACCTAGTAGAGCTGGATATCACAGACAGCTCAGCTTTGGAAAGCTTTGCTGAGCGAATTGACAGACAATACGGCCATGTTGATGTTCTAGTCAATAACGCTGGTTATGGGATTTTTGAGGAATTTGATAAAATCAGCTCAAGCGATATCGAGGCCATGTTTGAGGTCAATACCTTTGCCTTGATGAATCTGTCCCGGATCTTTGGAGCTCGCATGAAGCGGACAAACCGAGGCCATATCGTTAATATCGTTAGTATGGCCGGTCTCATTGCAAGTAGCAAGTCTAGTCTTTATTCTGCGACGAAGTTTGCGGCTATTGGTTTTTCCAATGCCCTGCGTTTGGAACTACTGCCTTTTGGTGTCTATGTCACGACGGTAAATCCCGGTCCTATCAAAACAGCCTTTTTCGATCAGGCGGATCCTGATGGTTCCTATGTGAAAGCAGTCGACAAATATATGCTTGAGCCAGACTTTGTAGCAGGCAAAATTGTCAAATCTTTTGGCAAAAAGAAGCGGGAAATGAATCTACCTGGGATTCTCAATCTTGCCCACAAGCTCTATACCCTTTTTCCAAGAATTGCCGATAAAATGGCGGCCAATATGTTTAACTATAAGTGAGGTTTTATGACAGCTAATCTACAAGCTTACAAGGCTCATTTGCAGGCGCCTTGGGGCAAACTTCAGTATGATATTATTTTTGCTTTTCTTAAATCGCTGAAGGGCCAGAAAATTCTTGATTTCGGCAGTGGTTTTGGAATTGTGGCTGATTTTCTAGCGGAAAAGAACCAAGTGACCGCCATCGAGCCGAACCCAGAAATGATTGTCGAGCGCAAGCAGAACTTTTCCTATGAACAATTGCAAGGCAGTCTCGAAGTTCTGCAAACATTGCCAGACCAGTCTTTTGATGTCATCATCTGTCATAATGTTTTAGAGTATGTGTCTGAGCCATCCCTTTACTTAGCTGAATTTTCCCGCCTCTTAAAAAAGGACGGCAAAATTTCTCTGGTCAAGCATCACGAGGTTGGGCGAATTATGCATACAGTGGTTTTTGAAAATGACCCAGAGAAGGCTCAGCAGCTTTTGGCAGGTCAGGAATATCAAACCCACAGCATGGGTGCTGCTAAGGTCTATCAGGTTTCGGAAGTGATCTCAGGTCTGCCATTAGAAGTCGAGGATTATCAAGGACTACGGATTTTTTACGGGCTGCAATCCAATGACTACAAAACTGCCCCTGACTGGGCTGAAAAGATGCTTGAAATGGAGCTGGCGGTCTGCACCCAATCTCCTTACCGAGATATCGCTGCCTTTCAGCATCTTTGGCTGAGCAAGCACTAAATCTATTTATTAAGCAAAATCTTCCTAGGGAGAGTATTTATGGCAGAAAGAAATGTCAGAGAGCCTGAGCAACCGGTCAACTACGCCATGCTCAGTTTGTTTCAGTACCTAGCTTCAATTTTGGTAATTTTGGTCCATTGTCAGCGACTTTTTGAAAATGAAGTTTTACATTTTACTCAGAAAAGCATGTTTGGTCGCATGGCAGTGCCTTTTTTCCTGATTTCATCAGCTTTTATGCTAAAGTCCAGCTTGGCTAAGAAGCAGGATATGAAGCTGTACATTAAGCGTATTTTGAAGCAGTATCTTTTGTGGAGCGGGATTTATGTCCCTTATGCCTTGGCGTATTTTTGGACCTTGCCAGTTCAAAAACATTACGCTCCATTAGCCTTGTTGGCTGGGCTTTTGTATATCGGCTTATGTTATCAACTTTGGTACATTCCAGCCTTTCTCTTGGGACTTTTACTTGTTCACTATGTTTATAGAAAATGGGGTGCTAGAAAGACGGGGATTTTTTTGCTCCTGCTTTATGTAATGGGCTCGATCGAGACATACTACGCTTATTTCTCACATAGCTGGCTTACCCAATCATTTGATGCCTATGCTAAAATTTTCTTCACCACCCGAAACGGCCTTTTCTATACTCCCATTTTTGTTTACTTGGGTTATCTACTCTATGATTATCGGCAGTCTAGCATTTTTAGGAAGGATTATGGGAAAAAGCTATTCTTGTCTGGCCTTCTTTTGCTGCTAGATGGATGGATTGTCTTTATTCACCAAGGGATTGACAAGAATTTCTTTTTGGCTTTGCCTCTCTTTGCTTTATTTCTGGTGAATTGGATTTTGCGTACAAGAATTGGTCAAAACTGGCATCTGTATCACCTTAAAGAATTGAGCGTTTTGTATTTCTTTTTGCATCCGATTTTTATAGAATCCTCTTTTTATCTGCTCCAAAAAACCGATTTTGTCAAATGGCAGCAGGGAAGAATTGTATTTTTGCTAACCTTGCTCTTGACTCATCTAAGCGCAGAAGTCATTTTATTGGCTCGGAAGCGCTTGTTCTTGCAGCAAAGACTTACAAAGGGAATGGGATGACAAATGAGAGCTAGTAAGTCGGATCTGCCTATCGGAGAAGCCCTAGCTGGTAAGCGGAAATCCAGAAAGGTTGTCCTTGTTCAAATTTTAATCGAGTGAGGAAGTAAAACATAAAGTGGAAGTAAAACATAAAGTGGAAGTAAAACATAAAGTGATAGAACAGAAGAAATATTTCGTGCCTTTTTCTTCTGTTCTGTCGCTTTTTCATGTTATAATATTCAGACAAGATTGAACGGAGAAAGAGTTTCACTTATCATGATTAGCTCAAAATATGACTGGCAGTTTGCCACAAATTTTACAGATGAAAAATTTTTAAAAAAGGCTAAGAAAGCTGGGCTAGAACCCGCAGCTGCTAGTCTTCTTTACCAAAGAGGTGTGCAGACTGAAGAGGCTTTACAGGAATTTTTGGAGCCTAGTTTAGACCAGCTTCACGACCCTTATGATCTGCATGATATGGAGCGGGCAGTGGAGCGAATTCGCTCAGCGATTGAGAATTATGAGCAGATTTTGATCTATGGTGATTATGATGCAGATGGTATGACCTCGGCATCGATTGTCAAGGAAGCCTTGGAGCAGTTGGGGGCTGAGTGTCAGGTCTATCTGCCCAATCGCTTTACGGACGGCTATGGTCCTAATAGCAGTGTTTACAAGTATTTTATTGAAAATCAAGGCACCTCGCTCATTATTACAGTGGATAATGGAGTAGCGGGACTTGAAGCTATCGAGCTGGCCCAGTCTCTGGGCGTGGATGTCATCGTGACGGATCACCACTCTATGCCTGAGGAGCTGCCAAACGCCTATGCGATTGTCCATCCGGAACATAGCGGAGCAGATTATCCTTTCAAGTATTTAGCCGGTTGTGGTGTGGCTTTTAAGCTGGCAACAGCCTTGTTGGAAGAAGTCCAAGTTGAACTTTTGGACTTAGTTGCCATTGGTACCATTGCCGATATGGTCAGTCTGAAAGGGGAAAATCGGATCTTAGTCAAATACGGCCTTTCCATCCTCAAAAACACTCAGAGAATAGGTCTACAGGAACTCTTCAAAATAGCTGGTATTCAGCCAGATGAACTGGATGAAGAAACGGTTGGCTTCCAGCTTGCTCCCCGACTCAACGCCTTGGGACGGCTGGATGATCCAAATCCAGCAGTTGAGCTTTTGACTGGCTTTGATGATGAGGAAGCTCGCGACATTGCGCTCATGGTCAACCAAAAAAATGATGAGCGTAAGGAAATCGTCCAGCAGATTTATGAAGAAGCACAAACCATGCTGGATCCTAAGAGACCAGTACAGGTGCTGGCCAAGGAAGGTTGGAATCCTGGTGTGCTAGGGATTGTCGCTGGGCGCTTGCTGGAAGAGCTGCACCAGCCAGTCATAGTGCTTAATATTGAGGATGGCATCGCTAAGGGTAGCGCCCGCAGTATTGAAGCGGTCAATATTTTTGAGGCCTTGGACAGTCATCGTGACCTCTTTGTAGCCTTTGGCGGCCATGCTGGAGCAGCTGGGATGACTCTCGAAGCAGACAAGCTGGCGGAACTTGCTGACATCTTGACAGCCTACATCTTAGATAATGATTTGGATTTGACTGGCAAAACAACACTCTATTTAGACGAGGAGTTGCAGCTGCCAGAACTGACCCTTGATACACTCAAAAGCTTTGAAAAACTGGCGCCTTTTGGTATGGATAATAAGAAGCCACTCTTTTATCTCAAGGATTTTAAAGTGGACAATGCTCGGACTATGGGAGCTGGCAATAGCCATCTCAAGCTAAAAATTTCTCAGGAAGACGCATCTTTTGAAGTAGTAGCTTTTGGGCAAGGAAGCCTGGCGACAGAATTTGCCCAGACCAAGAATCTGGAGCTAGCTGTCAGCCTCTCTGTCAATAAATGGAATGGACAGACTAGTCTTCAGCTTATGCTGGTAGATGCCCGTGTGGACGGCGTTCAGCTTTTCAATATCCGCAGCAAAAATGCGACGCTACCTGACAAGGTTCCAGTCTTGCGTTTCACAGAGGAATTGCCGGATTTGACAAATAGCAGAGCAGTTGTGGTTTATGACCTGCCTGATGATTTGAAGGTCTTGAAGAAGATTCTTCAATCACAGGATTTTGAAGCGATTTACTTTAAGAATGAGATTGCCAAGCCTTACTATCTGACCGGCTATGGTACCCGTGAGCAATTTGCCAAACTCTACAAGACAATCTACCAGTTCCCTGAGTTTGATGTTCGCTATAAACTTAAAGAGTTGGCGGATTACCTGAAAATCGACCCAATTCTCTTGGTCAAAATGATTCAGATTTTTGAAGAGCTGGGCTTTGTCAGCATCACCGAAGGTGTCATGACAGTTAATAAGGAAGCTGAAAAGAAAGAGATTGACAGTAGTCATATTTACCAAGACCTCAAGCGCGTGGTCAAAGAGCAAGAACTCATGGCACTGGGCACTGTGCAGGAGATTTATGATTATTTGATGGACAAATAAGGGAAATCCCTCTATTTTCCAAACATTTCATATCTAAAAAAATTTGAAAGTCTGCTAGAGCCTTTTTAAATAAAACATGGTATAATAGAGAGTAAAAAATTTTTTGAAAGAAAGAATATTATGAATTTAAAAGATTATATTGCAACCATTGAAAACTACCCAACGGAAGGGATTCTCTTCCGCGATATCAGCCCTTTGATGGCTGATGGGAATGCCTATAGCTACGCTGTTCGTGAAATTGTTCAATATGCGACTGACAAGGAAATTGACATGATCGTCGGTCCAGAAGCGCGTGGCTTTATCGTAGGCTGTCCAGTTGCCTTTGAATTGGGAATTGGTTTTGCTCCTGTCCGTAAGCCTGGCAAACTTCCTCGTGAAGTCATCTCAGCGGACTATGAAAAAGAGTATGGTGTAGATACTCTGACTATGCATGCGGATGCAATCAAACCTGGTCAACGTGTTCTGATTGTTGATGATCTTCTTGCGACTGGTGGAACTGTTAAGGCAACCATTGAGATGATTGAGCGTCTTGGCGGCGTAGTGGCTGGCTGTGCCTTTCTTATCGAGCTGGATGAGCTCAAAGGTCGCGAAGCAATCGGCGATTATGACTACAAGGTATTGATGCATTACTAAAGATATAGCTTATTACTATATCTAGTTAGAGAAAAAGTATAATTGAAAACTATATCTCCTTTGAGTATAATGAGTATATTAAACAAAAGGAGATATTTTTATGCCTATCAAGATTGATAAGAAGCTTCCAGCAGTTGAAATTTTAAGCTCTGAGAATATCTTTGTCATGGATGATGACCGGGCAGATCATCAGGATATCCGCCCTTTGAATATCTTGATACTCAATCTTATGCCCCAGAAAATGGTGACGGAAACTCAGATTTTGCGTCATTTGGCCAATACGCCCTTGCAGCTGACCATTGAGTTTCTTTATATGACTTCTCATACGTCAAAGACTACCCAAGTGGAGCATATGCAGACCTTTTACAAGACTTTTGATGAGGTCAAACATCGTTTCTTTGATGGCTTGATTATCACAGGAGCGCCAGTAGAACATCTTCCTTTTGAGGCGGTGGACTATTGGGAGGAATTCCAGCAGGTGATTGAATGGTCCAAGACTCATGTCTTTTCGACTTTACATATCTGTTGGGGAGCACAGGCTGGCCTTTATGCCCGCTATGGCGTAGATAAGCACCAGATGGAAGAGAAACTTTCGGGTGTTTACGAGCAGTCAACTCCAAGCAATAATCTGCTTTTTAGAGGTTTTGATGATGAATTTATCACGCCTCATTCAAGGCATACAGAAGTACTGAAAGAAGACATTCTGAATCTGACCAATCTAGAGATTCTCTCCGAGGGAGAAGACACGGGCTTGTCTGTTTTGGCGAGCCGTGACTTGCGAGAGGTGTATAGCTTCGGTCATATGGAATACGACCGTGATACCCTTGCCAAGGAGTATTTCCGTGACTTGGAAGCGGGAAAGGATCCTCATATTCCTGAGAATTACTTCAAGAATGATGATGTGAATACGACTCCTTGTCTGCGCTGGAGTTTGGCAGCAGCTCTCTTTTTCAGTAATTGGGTCAATTATGCAGTCTATCAAGAAACACCATTTGATTGGCAAAGTCCAGAGAATGATGCATCCTTCTTTGCTTATTTATAAAGAGGTACTATGACTTATTTAGCAGCTTACAAAAATGGCAACTTGGTTCTTCCAAGTGCCCTCTTTTTGCATTTTAAAGACATTTTTGATTCCAGTGATGATTTTTTGGTCTGGCAGTTTTTCTATTTGCAAAATACCACCTCATTGGAGGAATTTGCGCCCAGTCAGATTGCGGAGCATATTGGCAAGACCTTGTCCGAGGTCAATCGTTCCATGTCCCATCTGACAGAAAAAGGCTTGCTCCAGTACAGAACCATTGAACTGAATGGGGAAATTGAAGCGATTTTTGATGCTTCACCAGCCTTAGAAAAGCTAGATGAGCTTTTGGAGACTTCTGGTCCTACTGGGTCAAGGCCAGTGTCGGATGGTAACCTTCTTAAGGAACTGGTTGAAACCTTCCAGCAAGAATTGGGTCGTCTTTTGACTCCATTTGAAATTGAGGATTTGACCAAGACCATTAAGGACGATCAAACCAATCCAGATTTGGTCAAGGCTGCCTTACGCGAAGCGGTTTTCAATGGCAAGCCTAATTGGAAATATATCCAGGCAATCTTGCGTAATTGGCGGCGGGAAGGTATTACAACCCAAGCTCAAGTAGAAGCCAAACGGGCGGAGCGTGAAGCAAGTAATCCACAGAATGTAACGGTTTCGGATGATTTCCTCAATGCCATGAATTTGTGGAAGGACTGAATTTACTAGATTAACAGTGGCCTGTTAGATACGACAGGCCCTTGGTTTTATAAAAAAAGGAGAAAAGTATGACCTATCAATTACCAAAAGTCTGGTCCGCTGCGGACAGCGACCAAGGAAAATTTTCAGGTATCAATCAGCCTACTGCGGGCGCGCGTTTTGAACAAAAGCTTCCTGTCGGTAAAGAGCCCTTTCAGCTTTATTCACTTGGTACTCCAAACGGGGTCAAGGTGACGATTATGCTGGAGGAACTACTGGCAGCAGGTGTGACAGAGGCGGCCTATGACCTCTATAAGATCAGCATCATGGATGGCGACCAGTTTGGCTCAGATTTTGTGAAAATCAATCCCAACTCCAAGATTCCGGCCTTGTTGGATCAGTCAGGTTATAAGCCGATTCGCGTCTTTGAATCAGCAAATATCCTGCTTTATCTGGCAGAGAAGTTTGGAAAGCTGATTCCGTCAGATTTGGCTGGTCGGACGGAGGTGCTCAACTGGCTCTTCTGGCAGACAGGCGCGGCGCCTTTCTTGGGAGGCGGATTTGGTCATTTCTTTAACTATGCACCAGAAAAGCTAGAATATCCTATTAACCGCTTTACGATGGAAGCCAAGCGGCAGCTGGATTTGTTAGACAAAGAATTGGCCAAGAAAGCTTATATCGCTGGAGATGACTATAGCATAGCAGATATTGCTATCTGGTCTTGGTATGGTCAGTTAGTGCAAGATAAGATCTATACTGGAGCAGCGGAGTTCTTGGATGTTGCATCTTACAAACATCTAGTTGCCTGGGCGGAGAAGATTGCGGCCCGTCCGGCAGTCCAGCGTGGTTTAGCTGCCGAGTATCAAGAAATCAAATAAAAAGTGACAAGTGGCGAGACAGAATCAGTTTATTAACAGGCTGATTTTTGTTCCGCTGCTTTTTTTATACCCTTAAAAATGATATACTGAGTAGAAGAATGTTTAGAAAAGAGTAAGCAATGCAAAAAAAGACGATTTCTCAACGCTTGGAGCGAGTAGCTGCTTTTGTGCCAGATGGGGCAAAGTTGCTGGATGTTGGGAGCGATCACGCCTATCTGCCTATTTACCTGATTCAGCAGGGACGGATTGAGAAGGCTCTGGCCGGTGAAGTGGTAGAGGGGCCTTTTCAGTCTGCCCAGAAAAATGTGGCAGAGCATGGACTGACGAAGCAGATTGAGGTTCGCCTGGCCAATGGTCTGGCGGCTTTTGAAGTGGAAGACCAGATTGACACTTTCGTCATCGCTGGCATGGGTGGTCGCTTGATTTCAGAGATTTTGGAAAATGGCAGAGATAAGCTTGCGTCGGTTTCCCGCTTGATTTTGCAGCCCAATAATCGAGAGGATGAGCTCCGCAGCTGGCTGGTATCCAACGGCTTTCGTTTGCTGGCTGAGGATATCTTAGAAGAGGCTGGTAAGTTTTACGAAATCCTAGTGGCTGAGGCAGGCCAGCAAACTTTGACGGAGCAAGAAAAACGCTTTGGTCTTTTCCTGTTAGAACAGCAATCTCCAGTTTTTCGGAAAAAATGGCAGAAAGAACTGAAGAAACTTGAAGGAGCTCTAGCCCATATCCCAGAAAAGAATCAGCTGGAACGCTCTGCTATGTCCCAAAAAATCGAAAATATCAAGGAGGTGCTCCATGTTAGCAAGTGAAATCATCACCCGATATGAAGCCTACTGCCCGCAAGAACTGTCCATGGAGGGCGACATTTCAGGCCTGCAAATCGGAACTTTGGACAAAGAAGTTGACAAGGTTCTAGTGGCTCTGGATATTCGCGAGCAGACGGTGGCGGAGGCTATTGAGGCAGGTGCTGGACTGATTATCGTTAAGCATGCGCCTATCTTTCGCCCGCTCAAGGACCTAGTGGCGGATAAGGCGCAAAATCAGATGATTTTAGACCTCATCAAGCATGATATTGCTGTCTATGTCAGTCATACCAATATTGATATTGTGGAGGACGGGCTTAACGACTGGTTCTGCCAACTTCTTGAGATTGAGGATACAAGTTTTCTCAGTCAGACGGAGCCAGATCACGGTATTGGCCGCGTGGGGAAGATTGTGCCTCAGACTTTTGGGGACTTTGCGGCTAAGGTCAAAGCAACTTTTGGCCTAGATAGTTTGCGTCTGGTCGCTTATAAAGAAGCAGATCTCGAACGCGTGATTGAGCGTGTGGCTATCTGTGGCGGCAGCGGTCAGTCCTTTTATCCGGAGGCCATTGCTAAGGGAGCGCAGGCCTACATCACTGGTGATATTTACTATCATACAGCTCAGGAAATGTTGACAGAAGGGCTTTTGGCGCTGGATCCTGGACACCATATCGAGGTTCTTTTTACGGAAAAAATAAAAGAAAAGCTTGATACTTGGAAGGCAGAAGAGGGATGGGCGCTTGAGATTCTATCTAGTCAGGCTTCGACTAATCCTTTCCGACATATTTGAGAGGGAGCAACATGAAAAAAGTAGCAGTGATTGGAGCTGGGATTGTTGGCTCAACAGCGGCTTACTATCTGTCCAAATCCCCAGATGTGGAAGTGACTGTCTTTGAAGACGGAAAGGGGCAGGCAACCAAAGCAGCCGCTGGCATTATCAGTCCTTGGTTTTCCAAGCGTCGCAACAAGGCTTGGTACAGGATGGCGCGTCTGGGCGCTGATTTTTATCAGGACTTGATTGCAGAACTGAAAGAGGCTGGAATCCAGACAGACTTTTACCAACAGACAGGTGTTTATCTGCTGAAGAAAGATGAGAGCAAGCTGCAGGAGCTTTATGATTTGGCTACTAATCGTCGGGAAGAGTCGCCCTTAATAGGGGAGTTGAGTCTTCTCAGCCGTCAGGAAGCCCAGGAGAAATTTCTAGACTTGCAAGGCTTTGAGCGACTTCTCTATGCTTCCGGCGGTGCCCGTGTGGAGGGAGCACTCTTGACGGAGACGCTTCTGAAAGCTAGCAAGGCTGAGTTGGTTGAGAAAAAGGTAAGCTTGACAGTAGAAGGAGAGCAACTTCTGGTGGATGGTCGGAGCTTTGACTGTGTTATTTTAGCTGTGGGAGCTTGGCTGGGAGAAATCTTGCAGCCACTGGGCTATAAGACAGATGTTCGGCCGCAAAAAGGACAGCTGCGTGATTTTAAGCTAGCTGAGCAGACAGATGACTACCCTGTTGTGATGCCTGAGGGCGAGCTGGATATCATTCCTTTTCTAGCAGGTAAGGTCAGCGTCGGTGCCAGCCATGAAAATGATCGGGGCTTTGATTTGACAGTAGATAAGACGGTGCTGGATCAGTTGCAGCAAGAAGCGGAAACTTATTTGCCGAGGTTGGCTACTGCAGAGATTCTAGGCGAGCGCGTGGGAACACGGGCTTATACCAGAGACTTTTCTCCTTTCTTTGGAGCTGTGCCAGACTTGCCGCATGTCTACGCAGCCAGCGGTCTAGGCTCTTCTGGTCTGACAACTGGCCCACTCATCGGACGCCAATTAGCTCAGATAGCTTTAGGAGAAGCAGGACTGCTAGATCCATCTGACTATCCTATTGGACGGTACGTGGAGAAGAAGATACTTAAGGAAAACAAATGATTATAATATTCCTCATTTTACTTTTACTAGTAATATCAATATCAATTTCAATCCCACTTATTCTATTTACTAGACACAAAAGTCGTTCTCAACATCCTCTTATTGCTCAGAATAATGGAGGAAATCAGAAACTAGCAAAGAATACAAAAAAGAAAATAGGCTTTGGTGTTTTGGGCTGTTTCCTATCTAGTGTGGCGATCGTTTTTCTCATGGCTCTTGTCTCTATGTTTCTGAATTTCATAGATATATGGGGAGTTTTTGTACGAGTGCCGAAATATGAAATGGTACAGGCTGTTCAGCGCTCTTATGAGAAGAGCGGTTTTGAAGGAACGGTCAGAGTTTTAGATGCTAATAAAAACTATACCTCTTTTGCTGGTTATTTAATAAGTGCTGAGTATTCTGAGGAAATTGAGGGGAAAACGGTTAAGATCGGTGACCGAATTGAGTACTACACCTCTCGGGATGAGAAATATGGAAAAACGGATATTGACCTACAGCTTGAAAAGGGAGATGCTATTTATCAAGCTTTCCCTAGCATCGCTTATACGGGACTTGAGCTGAGTCCGGGTTATAGTGAAACTTTAGAGACTGTAAAAGATGGTTTTACAAGGGCAGATAAGAAGAAACTATATCTTGAATCCCTTGATTTTATGATAGATAAGGATGCGCCACATATTGATGCATACGAGGCTCTGATAAAGAAGAATCGGGCAGAAGGCCAGCCTTTGCAGGGCTTATATCCAATTCCTATTTCTGACATGTTGGAAAAAGAGGCTCTTGCCATTGAAATGAAGGTAATTTTTAACGTGGAGCAAGACGATGGATCTATCATTAGTATTGGCCAAGACCAAAAGAATGATGATAAAATCAAGCAGATTTTACAAGAGCAGCTAGATTTAACGAAGCTACCAAATGCACGTTATCTTATGGCCATTAGTGTCGGGAAACATAGTAAGTATTCTGGATTTGGTAAATACGAAGTCATTGTCCAAAATCATCAGATCGTTCGATTTTCTATCCAAAATAAAGAATATTGAGTTGGAATAACTCTTTTTGGGTATTGCTTTCAATTACAGCTTGTAGTTGTGCAAGTGTCATGATTGAGGTTTTCTTAAAGTTACTAGTTCTATGTAAAGAAGGTTTGATATGACAGAAACTATTTTGAATTGGGTCAATATTTGTGTAAAAAAAGACGATCAAATTTTACTGCTTAATCGCCAGCATGATAACTTTAAAGGGTGGATACAACCTGGCGGGAAGGTGGAGTTTCCAGAATCTTTTTTTGAGGCTGCAAGGCGCGAATTAAAAGAAGAAACGGGGCTGACTGCTCTAAACCTGGAATTGAAGGGGATTTCAGGCTTCACTAATCCGAGTAAAAAAGAACGGTATGTGTATTACGATTTTCTTTGCACTGCCTTTGAGGGGCAAGTCAGGGGAAACGATCATGAAGGGGAGCCCAAATGGTGGAAGATTTCGGAACTTGGCCAAATAGATATGCAGGACGACATACGTGAACGTTTGCCTCTCTACTGGAGGAAAGGCTCTTTCGAGCGGATTCATTACTGGAATGAGGAAAAACACTGTATCGGGGAAACCAAGACGATTCTGTATGATTGATTTCAGAGAATAAGGAGAAGTTATGGACTGGTTACGATCGCAGCCTGTGGGGTTATGCAGGCATTCTTGGCTGGGCTTTTTACATGGGGATGTACCATTGTGGGATCGACTATTGTATTTTTCTTTAAACAGGTCAGTCGCAAGCTGCTGGATATTATGATGGGCTTTGCGGCAGGAGTCATGATTGCGGCTTCCTTTTGGTCGCTTCTCGCACCGTCGATTGAGTATGCGCAAAGTTCTTATGGTAAATTGTCCTAGCTGCCTGCAGCGATTGGTTTTTTAGTGGGAGGTTTTTTCCTGCGACTGATTGATGCGGTAGTGCCTCACTTGCACTTGAGCAAGGACATTTCGGAGGCTGAGAGTGTTTCTGAACATAGCCGGAAGAAACTGTCCAAGACGGCTCTGCTATTCCTGGCCATTACCATTCACAATTTTCCAGAAGGTTTGGCAGTCGGAGTAGCCTTTGGTGCTTTGGCCGCCAATCCTAGTCCGGAAGCCTTTGTCGGCGCGATTGGTCTAGCTTTGGGAATTGGCCTGCAGAACGTCCCAGAAGGAGCGGCTCTGTCCATTCCGATTCGGACAGACGGCAAGTCTCTGCTTAAAGCCTTTTACTGGGGCTCCATGTCTGCTATTGTAGAACCAATTGGGGCTGTTCTAGGAGCGGTAGCTGTCATGGCCATGACAGCTATTCTGCCCTATGCCCTCTCCTTTGCGGCAGGAGCTATGATTTTCGTGGTGGTAGAGGAGTTGATACCAGATTCGCAGTCCAATGGCAATACTGATGTGGCGACTTTGGGTCTCATGGTGGGCTTTGTTCTCATGATGGTCTTGGATGTGGCTTTGGGGTGATGCCAACTTGGAATCAAAGAGCGGAAGAAAGCCGAATTTCCGCTTTTTTTCTTTTATTTAAGGGTAATGAAAAGGATGACATCCGCTTTCAAAAATGGTAAAATAAAGGGAATACATTAAGAGAGGAAACTCATATGAAAGGTATTATTCTTGCAGGTGGTTCTGGTACACGTTTGTACCCATTGACCCGCGCTGCGTCAAAACAGCTCATGCCGGTTTATGACAAACCCATGATTTATTATCCACTGTCAACTCTTATGCTGGCTGGTATCAAGGACATCTTGATTATCTCTACTCCGACGGATTTGCCTCGTTTTGAGGATTTGCTGGGTGATGGCTCTGAGTTTGGTATCAAGCTCTCTTATGCAGAGCAGCCAAGTCCAGACGGACTGGCACAGGCCTTTATCATTGGGGCTGATTTTATTGGCGATGACAATGTAGCGCTGATTCTTGGGGATAATATTTACCATGGACCAGGTCTGAGTAAAATGCTCCAAAATGCTGCGGCGAAGGAAACAGGAGCAACTGTTTTTGGCTACCATGTTAAGGATCCAGAACGCTTTGGTGTCGTAGAATTTGATGAAGATATGAATGCTATCTCCATCGAAGAAAAACCAGAACAGCCACGTTCTAACTATGCAGTGACAGGACTCTATTTCTACGATAACGATGTTGTAGAGATTGCCAAGAACATCAAACCAAGTCCTCGCGGAGAACTGGAAATCACTGATGTCAACAAGGCTTACTTGGAACGTGGCGATTTGTCTGTTGAGCTCATGGGACGTGGTTTTGCTTGGTTGGATACAGGTACCCACGAAAGTCTCCTAGAGGCAGCACAATATATCGAAACAGTTCAGCGTATGCAGAACGTGCAGGTGGCAAATCTGGAAGAAATTGCCTATCGTATGGGCTATATCACTAAAGAGCAAGTGCACGAATTGGCGCAGCCGTTGAAGAAGAATGAATACGGACAATACTTGCTCCGTTTGATTGGAGAAGCATAAGAAGATGACAGAACAATTTTTTGATAAGGAATTAGCAGCGCGTGAAGTTCCCGGAATTCCTGGAATGCTGGAGTTTGATATCCCTGTTCGTGGGGACAATCGAGGCTGGTTTAAGGAAAATTTTCAAAAGGAAAAAATGCTGCCGCTAGGCTTCCCTGAAAGCTTCTTTGCAGAAGGAAAACTGCAAAATAATGTCAGCTTTTCTCGTAAAAATGTCCTGCGTGGTCTTCATGCTGAACCATGGGACAAGTACATCTCAGTTGCAGATGATGGTAAGGTGCTAGGATCTTGGGTCGACCTGCGTGAGGGCGAGACCTTTGGTAATACCTACCAGACAGTAATTGATGCCAGCAAGGGGATTTTTGTGCCACGTGGTGTAGCCAACGGCTTCCAAGTCCTTTCTGACACGGTTTCCTATAGCTATCTGGTTAATGACTACTGGGCTTTAGAACTCAAACCTAAGTATGCCTTTGTCAACTATGCAGATCCAGCTTTAGGCATCCAGTGGGAAAACCTAGAAGCAGCAGAAGTCTCAGAAGCAGACAAGAACCATCCATTACTCAAGGATGTCAAACCACTAAGAAAAGAAGATTTATAAGAAGATTTCTTTTCTGATTCATTAATTGATACTGAAATATATAATTAAGCTCAGCTCCTATCCGAGCAAAGCGAGTGGAAGAAATGATTGCCGCTGTGGTGTAAGTCATGTAACAAATTATTTAGTTTGTTACATGACAGGGGATTTTTGAGACATAAGGCTCAAAAATAAGCAATGAAACCGGAGGTTTGCTTGCGTCCCCACCACTTAAGGCAATTATAAAAAAGTTTAAGGAATAAAAATGACTGAATACAAAAAAATTATCGTGACAGGCGGAGCTGGTTTTATCGGTTCTAACTTTGTCCACTATGTTTACAATAACTTTCCAGATGTCCATGTGACAGTGCTGGACAAGCTGACTTACGCAGGTAATCGCGCTAATATTGAAGAGATTTTAGGCGACCGTGTTGAGTTGGTTGTTGGAGATATTGCTGATGCAGCCTTGGTAGATAAGCTGGCTTCCGAAGCTGATGCTATCGTTCACTATGCGGCAGAAAGCCACAATGACAATTCGCTCAATGACCCGAGTCCATTTGTTCACACCAACTTTATCGGAACTTACACGCTTTTAGAAGCAGCCCGTAAATACGATATTCGTTTCCACCATGTGTCGACTGATGAGGTCTATGGAGATCTCCCTCTTCGTGAAGACTTGCCAGGTCATGGAGAAGGTCCAGGAGAGAAATTTACGGCTGAAACCAAGTACAATCCAAGCTCACCTTACTCATCAACCAAGGCGGCTTCAGACTTGATTGTCAAAGCTTGGGTGCGCTCTTTTGGTGTCAAAGCGACTATTTCTAACTGCTCGAACAACTATGGTCCTTACCAGCACATCGAGAAGTTTATTCCGCGCCAGATTACCAATATCCTGAGCGGTATCAAGCCAAAACTCTACGGTGAAGGTAAAAACGTCCGTGACTGGATTCATACTAATGACCATTCATCAGGCGTTTGGACGATTCTGACCAAGGGACAAATCGGCGAAACTTACTTGATTGGTGCTGATGGTGAGAAGAACAATAAGGAAGTGCTGGAGCTGATTCTCAAGGAAATGGGACAGCCAGCAGATGCTTATGACCATGTGACAGATCGTGCGGGTCACGACCTCCGCTATGCTATTGATGCTAGCAAGCTTCGTGATGAGCTAGGATGGAAGCCAGAGTTTACCAACTTTGAAGCAGGTCTCAAAGAGACGATCAAGTGGTACACGGACAACCAAGACTGGTGGAAATCTGAAAAAGAAGCAGTAGAAGCCAACTATGCTAAGACGCAACAAGTGATTAAGTAAGCCTTGTTATACAGGCAATATGCGACTAAGAGGCTGGGATTATTTGTCCCAGTCTTTTTTATAGGATTGTTAGTCTTTTAATCTCTTTGTTACAGAAAATGATGTAAAAATAGTGTAAAATGAGATAAATCCTTTCTGTGTTTTCAGCTAAGGATATTTCTCAAAGTAAAGGAAGACAGATATGAAATTGATCAAAAGATTGGTGGGAATTGTTTTGGTGCTGTTGCTTGCAGCAGTGCTATTTCTGGTTCCTTCTTCTATCAATCCGAATGAACAACTAAAAAATGTTCAAGCTAATACTTCGTGGGAAAGCATGATTGAGCCGACTTTGAACAATGTTAATGCAACAGCTCAGGGAGTCAGCACAGAAGTCTCTCTAAACAGTGTCCAGCTTAATCAGCTTCTCAAGTCTTCGCTGACTGATAGCGAGAATCAGGAGCTGCTGAACAGTGCTTACAGCATTGAAGGCAATAAGCTGCGCATCCAGCATCCGGTTAAGCTGTTTTTTATTGATAGTAAGCTAGATCTAGAGGTAGATGTGACGGTGAAGGGGAGTGCCTTATACATCACAATCGATAATGCCAAGCTAGGCATCCTTCCTATCCCTAAATCTTGGGTGACTGGCATGCTGAAGCAGCAACTGCAGACCTCTAATTCGACTATCACAACGGAGGGAGATAGTTTCCTTCTAGCTCTGCCGCAGGGTCCATTTAGCATTGACAAAATCAGCCTACAGAATGGAGTTGCTAAAATCCAGATCAGTATGGCTTATGGAATTCAATGATTTTAAAATCTAATTTAAACCAAATTTCTAGATTGAAGAAAAGATCTATTTTAGATGACGTTCTTCAATCTTTTTTATATTTAAGAAAATTAATTGAATAGAGCATGATGAAAATACCATATTATGTAACTTTGTAGGTATCAATTAGGAATATTAAAAAATTCTGACAATTCTTCGGAATTATGCTAAAATGAAGAAAAGGAGGGAAAACGATGAAATTTTACTCAATAGATCCAAATGTTGATGTGGTTGAAACTCCGGTCGAAGAGCAAGGACGTCTCATTCGCCATTTGCACCTTGCTAAAGGAAAACAAATCCCTGAACATAGTGCAGATGCTCTTGTTACAGTTGTCTGTCTAGAAGGGAAGGTGGATTTTACTGCCTTGGGAGAAACTGTACAATTAGTACCGGGAAGTTTTCTGACAATGGAGCCGAATGAACTTCATAGTTTATATGGCGTAGAAGAGAGCCATGTTTTAGTGATCCAGCAGTTGCTTTATCCGTAATCTACTCGAACAGATGCTCTTTCAACATTAACTCAAGGAATTTTTTTATTTCTTGAGTTTTTTTATTCTATTTTCCAAGGGGGCTTTGTCGCTAATTTTATGCTATAATAAATACTATGCAAACTAAACCAACTTCTGCCTATGTGCATATCCCTTTTTGTACTCAGATTTGTTATTACTGCGATTTTTCAAAGGTTTTTATCAAAAATCAGCCGGTAGATAGTTATCTGGAGCATTTGATTGAGGAATATCATTCTTACGACATCAAAAAGCTCCGCACCCTCTATATCGGAGGAGGGACTCCGACGGCTCTATCGGCGCCTCAGTTGGCTTTTTTGCTGGAAAAGCTGACGGACAAGCTGGACTTGTCTTATCTTGAGGAGCTGACCATTGAAGCCAATCCTGGGGACTTGGATCAGGAGAAGATTGCTGTACTTAAAGACTCGCCTGTCAATCGGGTTTCGCTGGGCGTGCAAACCTTTAATGATCGCATGCTCAAGCAGATTGGCCGCAGTCACTTGGAAAAGGATATCTATGAGAACATTGCCAATCTCAAAAAAGCAGGTTTTGATAATATCTCGATTGACCTGATTTATGCCCTTCCCAAGCAGACTATGGAGGATGTGAAAACCAATGTAGCCAAGGCCATTGCTCTGGATATTCCCCACATGAGTCTGTACAGCTTGATTTTGGAAAATCATACGGTCTTCATGAATCGGATGCGGCGTGGGAAGTTGCCTCTGCCCAAGGAAGACTTGGAAGCGGAGATGTTTGAATACATTATAGCTGAGCTGGAAAAGGCTGGCTTTGAGCATTATGAGATTTCAAACTTTTCCAAGCCAGGCTTTGAGAGCCGCCACAATCTCATGTACTGGGACAATGCGGAGTATTATGGTATCGGAGCGGGAGCGTCTGGCTATGTTGATGGTGTTCGCTATAAAAATCACGGCCCCATTCGTCATTATCTGCAGGCGGTGGAAGCGGGTAATGCCCGTGTGCAGGAAGAAGTGCTGACGCTGAAAGAACAGATGGAAGAAGAGATGTTTCTGGGATTGCGCAAGAAGTCAGGTGTTTCTAAAAAGCGTTTTGAGGAAAAATTCGGTCTCTCCTTTGAAGATCAATACGGAGCTGTTGTGTCTGAGCTGACTGAGCGGGGCTTGCTAGTGCCTGACAGAGACATCGTGCGCATGACCAAACAAGGCCTCTTTTGGGGCGATACGGTTGCTGAGAAATTTATATTGGAGTAAATCATGGGCTTAACTTATCAAATGAAAATGAAAATTCCTTTTGATATGGCAGATATGAACGGCCATATCAAGCTGCCTGATGTCATCTTACTGTCTTTGCAGGTATCAGGCATGCAGTCGATTGAGCTCGGCGTCAGCGACAAGGACATGCTGGAGCAGTATAATCTAGTCTGGATTATTACGGACTACGATATTGATGTGACACGACTGCCACGATTTGCAGAGGAAATTACCATCGAGACAGAAGCATTGACTTACAATCGGCTTTTTTGTTACCGTCGCTTCACGATTTTTGATGAAGCGGGCGAGGCTATTATCCAGATGATGGCAACCTTTGTCCTTATGGATCGGGATAGCCGCAAGGTTCATGCAGTTGAACCTGAGATTGTCGCTCCTTATCAGTCGGAATTTTCTAAGAAATTACTGCGTGGCCCCAAGTATCCAGCCATGGAAAATCCTGTCAGCAAGGACTACCATGTGCGTTTTTACGACTTGGATATGAACGGTCATGTCAACAATAGCAAGTACCTGGACTGGATTTTTGAGGTTATGGGCGCAGATTTCCTTACCCAGCATATTCCTCAGAAAATCAACCTGAAGTATGTCAAGGAAGTCCGACCGGGCGGGATGATTGCTTCTAGCTATGAACTAGACGGTCTGCAGAGCACGCACCAGATTTCTAGTGATGGCGATGTCAATGCTCAGGCTATAATCACTTGGCAAGAGATTGAAAAAGATTAGAAAGTAATATATGACTTATAAAGGATATTTGATTGATTTAGATGGGACGATTTATAAGGGAAAGAGTCGGATTCCGGCTGGTGAAGCTTTTGTACACGAGCTGCAGAAGCGGAAGATTCCCTATCTTTTCGTGACCAATAACACTACGCGCACGCCAGAAATGGTTCAAACTATGCTAGCTGAGAATTTCAACATTGGGACGCCGCTTGAGACTATTTACACAGCAACTTTAGCGACTATTGACTATATGCAGGAGAAAAATCTGGGCAAGAAAGTCTATGTCATTGGTGATGTCGGACTTAAACAGGCCATTGAAGAGGCTGGCTATATAGAAGATACAGAAAATCCTGACTATGTGGTAGTGGGGCTGGACTGGGAAGTGGACTATGAGAAGCTGACAATAGCGACTTTGGCTATTCAAAAAGGCGCTCACTTTATCGGGACCAATCCTGATCTCAATATTCCGACCGAGCGAGGTCTGCAGCCAGGAGCGGGTGCTATTAACGCCCTCTTGGAAGCAGCCACTCGGGTTGAGCCGACCTTTATCGGCAAGCCAAACGCCATCATCATGGAAAAAGCAATGGAGCATCTAGGGATGGCGCGTGAGGATGTGGTCATGGTGGGGGATAACTACCTGACAGATATTCGAGCGGGAATTGATAATGGCATTCCGACTCTCTTGGTTACGACAGGCTTTACCCTGCCAGAAGAGGTGCCCAATCTGCCTATCCAACCAACACATGTCTTGTCTAGTCTAGCGGAGTGGGACTTTGATGCGTGATAAGTTGAGATTTTCAGCCAGCGTTTTGTGCTTGCTGGCAGTAGCCATTTTGTTGACCATTTATCTAGCTTGGCTGTTTTACCCGCTGGAAATTTCCTATTTCGCTTTGCCCGATAAGGTTCATTTGAAAGCAGAGACTATCCAGTATAATTTCAACATTTTGATGAATTACCTGACCAATCCTTTTAGTCAGAAGTTGGCGATGCCTGATTTTCGCTCGTCGGCAGCAGGTTTGCATCATTTTCAGGCGGTCAAGTATCTCTTCCATTTGGCGCAGGCTGTCTTTCTCCTAACCTTGCCTGCTTTGATTTTCTTTATCAAAAAAGTGGTCAAAAAAGGATTTTTAGCTCTTTATCAAAGAAGTTTGTTTTTCTTGAGCGTATTGCCCTTCGTCATGATTTGCTTGGCTGGCTTGATTGGTTTTAACAGCTTTTTTACGCTCTTTCATCAAGTGCTTTTTGTGGGAGACAATACATGGCTATTTGATCCAGCCAAGGATCCAGTCATCTGGATTTTGCCAGAAGAATTTTTCATGCACGCCTTTATTCTTTTTGCTCTTCTTTATGAAGGAATCTTTTTAAGTTTGTATTTTTTCAGTAGAAAGACTCGTAGCTAATAATAACAAAGGAGATTTTATGAATACGTTACCTGAGCCTTTAAATCCCAAGAAAGATCTGGGGAGATTTTCAGCAACCTGCTTCACTTATTCTATCGTGATGCTAGTGGTTGTAATACTTTATACTGTCTTTTCCTATTTCTTTGTTCTTTTTCAGCAGGGTTTTGATATAGGTAAGACTGAGGAATTTGTGAAAAGTTTTATGGATAAAGATGGCGGTTCCTACATTATCGCTTCTTGTTTAGGTGTGCTTATTTTCACGATTTTCAGGGGCAAGCAGCTTTTTACTCGAGATTTGCGCAAGAAAAATAAGAAAATGACAGCCAAAGTCTTCTTCTTCATGATTTGCTTCTTGTTTTTCTCTCAGCTGTTTAGCACTGTGACAAGTCAAATCATGAATGCTATTTTGTCGCTCTTTGGTTTGGATCTTTCTGAGATTTTATCACAGGATTTTAGTTCTCATTCAATCACCATGTTTATCTATACAACGATCATGGCACCGATTACGGAGGAGATTATTTTTCGGGGAGCAGGCTTGCGGGCTTTGGAAAAGCACGGAAAAGTATTTGCTATTGTCATGACGGCTCTTCTGTTCGGACTGTTTCATGAAAATTTATATCAGCTTTATTTTGCTGCTATGATTGGTCTGGGATTTGGTTATATCGCTTTTGAATATTCCATTTTCTGGGTGATCTTCTTCCATATTTTCAATAATTTGGTCATCGCAGAAGGACTTGATTTCCTGACCAACTATATCCCAGAAAGTATCGTGAATCTTATAAATTATGGATTGATGACTGTAGGAACAACCGTAGTATTGATTGTACTCATCCTAAATAGGTCGAAAATTAAAGCTTATATTGCTGAAAATAGATCTCAGCCAGGAACATATAGGCAAGCTCTTAAATCGGTTTGGTTTTGGGTATTTTCAATCTTATGTGTGCTTGCTGCCTTTTTACCGATCCTTCTTGTCTATATCACTACAAGATAATAAAGGAATTAAAAGAAGTCTAACAGGCTTCTTTTTTCTACATTCTAAAATAAATGGATTGTTTTGAAAGAAAATGACAGAAAATGCTTGACTTTGAAATTTAATTTTGTATAATAGAACTGTAATCGATTGCAGAGGAGGTATTCTATGCTGAAGTCGAAAAGAAAGCAGCTGATTCTCGAGAAAGTTATGAAAGATAAATTTGTTTCTTTAGAGTATCTAGTAAAAGCTTTAGAAACTTCAGAATCAACTGTTAGAAGAGATTTAGATGAGCTTGAAAGCGAGCGGAAGTTGAGGCGTGTGCATGGTGGTGCCGAGAGTCTTCATTTCTTGCAGGAGGAAGAAAGCAATCAAGAAAAATCTATCAAAAACATTCAAGAAAAAACCAGGATCGCTCAAAAAGCAGCCAGCTTGATTCAAGAATACGATGTCATTTTTATTGATGCAGGGACGACCAATGAACTCTTAGTCAATGAATTGCACGATCCGAGCGTGACGGTGGTAACCAACTCTATCCATCATGCGACTAAGCTGGTGGAGCGTAATATTCCCACTGTAATCATTGGTGGAGTGGTAAAACGCTCGACAGATGCTAGTATTAGTGGTGTAGCCCTAAATCAAATCGGACAGCTGAATTTTGACAAGGCTTTTATCGGAATGAATGGAATTGACGATGGATTTTTCACGACTCCGGATATGGAAGAAGGAGCGGTGAAACGAGCTATTCTCGAAAATGCTAAGAGAACTTATGTTTTGGCTGATGCCTCAAAGTTGGGTAATACATCTTTTGCCAAAGTGGCACCAGTATCGCGCGCAAGGCTTATTACAAACCAAACTGAATCTGAAGTGATTCAAAAGATTAAAGAAAAAACGGAGGTAATAGAAGCATGATTTATACAGTCACACTCAATCCATCCATTGACTATATCGTTCGCTTGGACCAAGTTCAAGTTGGTAGTGTCAATCGTATGGACAGTGATGATAAGTTTGCTGGAGGAAAAGGAATCAATGTCAGCCGTGTCTTGAAGCGCTTGGATATTCCAAATACAGCGACTGGATTTATCGGTGGCTTTACTGGTAAATTTATCACAGATACTTTGGCAGAAGAAGAAATCGAAACACGTTTTGTCCAAGTAGCAGAAGATACTCGCATCAATGTCAAGATTAAAGCAGACCAAGAAACAGAAATCAACGGAACAGGTCCAAATGTCGAACCAGCTCAGCTAGAAGAATTAAAAGCAATTTTATCTAGTTTGACAGCAGAAGATACGGTTGTATTTGCGGGGTCAAGTGCTAAGAACTTGGGAAATGTCATCTACAAGGAGCTGATTGCCTTGACGCGCCAGACTGGTGCGCAAGTGGTTTGTGACTTTGAAGGACAGACCTTGATTGATAGTTTGGACTACCAGCCACTTTTGGTCAAACCAAACAATCACGAACTAGGAGCTATCTTTGGAGTGAAACTGGAAAGTTTAGATGAAATCGAGAACTATGCTCGTGAGTTACTAGCTAAAGGTGCTCAAAACGTCATTATCTCCATGGCTGGCGACGGTGCCCTTCTTGTCACATCTGAGGGAGCTTACTTTGCCAAACCTATCAAGGGAACAGTGAAAAATTCAGTCGGAGCTGGCGACTCTATGGTTGCCGGATTTACAGGTGAATTTGTCAAATCCAAAGACGCAGTAGAAGCCTTCAAATGGGGAGTAGCTTGTGGAACAGCAACTACCTTCTCGGATGACTTGGCAACTGCGGAATTTATTAAAGAAACATATGAAAAAGTTGAGGTAGAAAAACGATGAAAATTCAAGACCTATTGAGAAAAGATGTCATGTTGCTGGATTTGCAGGCAACTGAAAAAACAGCTGTCATCGAAGAGATGATTAAAAGCTTGGTCGATCACGGTTATGTGACGGATTTTGAAACATTTAAGGAAGGAATCTTGGCTCGTGAAGCCTTGACTTCAACTGGTTTGGGTGAGGGAATCGCTATGCCGCACAGCAAGAACTCTGCTGTCAAAGAAGCGACAGTTCTCTTTGCTAAGTCAAACAAGGGTGTTGACTATGAAAGTTTGGATGGTCAGCCAACTGATCTCTTCTTCATGATTGCAGCTCCAGAAGGTGCTAACGATACTCACTTGGCAGCCCTAGCAGAATTGTCTCAATACTTGATGAAAGACGGTTTTGCTGACAAATTGCGCAAAGTATCTTCACCAGACGAAGTTATCGCTCTTTTTGACCAAGCGTCTGAAAAGGCAGCTGAACCGGCAACTGTTGCTCCTGCCAACGAATCTGGTGACTTCCTCGTAGCCGTTACAGCTTGTACAACAGGGATCGCCCACACTTACATGGCTCAAGAAGCCCTTCAAAAAGTGGCTGCTGAAATGGGTGTTGGTATCAAGGTTGAAACCAATGGTGCCAGCGGTGTTGGCAACAAACTGACAGCAGAAGACATTAAAAAAGCTAAAGCAGTTATCATTGCAGCAGACAAGGCTGTTGAAATGGATCGTTTTGACGGCAAACCTTTAATCAGTCGCCCAGTTGCTGACGGTATTCGCAAGACAGAAGAACTCATCAATTTAGCTCTTTCTGGCAATGCCGAAGTCTACAAGGCTGCTAATGGTGGCGCTACAGTAGCTAGCGGCAATGAAAAACTTAGCTTGGGCGGAGCTTTTTACAAGCACTTGATGAGCGGTGTTTCTCAAATGTTGCCATTCGTTATTGGTGGCGGGATTATGATTGCCATTGCCTTCTTGCTGGATCAGATTTTAGGCGTGCCAAAGGATCAGCTTTCTAATCTGGGAAGCTATCATGAGATTGCAGCTCAATTTAAGGCAATTGGTGGTGCAGCCTTTGGCTTCATGTTGCCAGTATTGGCTGGTTATATCGCTTATTCAATCGCTGAAAAACCAGGTTTGGTTTCTGGTTTTGTAGCTGGTGCAATTGCTAGCAGCGGTGCATCATTTGGTGGTGTTGCCTATGCTGCAGGTGGTGAGAAGACACTATCTCTAGCGGGTGTATCATCTGGTTTCCTTGGAGCTCTGGTCGGTGGATTCTTAGCTGGTGGTGTGATTTTAGTCCTTCGCAAATTACTTGCAGGTCTGCCTCGCTCACTTGAAGGTATCCGTTCCATCTTGCTCTTGCCACTTCTTGGTGTTCTTGTGACTGGATTCCTTATGCTGGCAGTCAATATCCCTATGTCAGCAATCAATACAGCCCTCAACGATTTCTTGGCAAGTCTGAGCGGAAGCTCTGCTGTCCTTCTCGGTCTCCTGGTCGGTGGTATGATGGCAGTCGATATGGGTGGACCAGTGAACAAAGCAGCTTATGTATTTGGTACAAGTACGCTGGCAAGCACTGTTTCAACTGGTGGTTCTCCAGTAATGGCAGCGGTTATGGCAGCTGGTATGGTTCCACCGCTTGCAGTATTCGTGGCAACTCTACTTTTCAAAGATAAATTTACTACCGAAGAACGTGATTCAGGCTTGACAAATATCGTTATGGGTCTGTCCTTCATCACAGAAGGAGCGATTCCATTTGGTGCTGCTGACCCAGCCCGTGCAATTCCAAGCTTTATCGTCGGTTCAGCTCTTACAGGTGCACTTGTCGGTCTATCTGGTATCAAACTTATGGCTCCTCACGGAGGAATCTTCGTCATTGGTTTGACAAACAACCCAATCCTTTACCTTGTGTATGTTTTGATTGGTGCTGTTGTCAGCGGTATTCTTTTCGGATATTTGCGTAAACCGCTGGAAAAATAAAATATACGCGAAAGAATCTTGATGGCTTGTCAAGATTCTTTTTGCCATAATTTGAATAGATGGGATAAGATCATGAAAATATATACAGATAAGTTAGTTGTGAATATGAATGCAAAAATTGCTTGGGAATCATTGAAAATGATGGATAAATGGCTTCCCAATTTATCAACAAATCAAGCCATTCACTTTGAGGGCGGAGAAGACTTTTTCTACGAAGGAAGAAAATACGATATTGTGACAAAAGAAGGAATAAAAATGTCTTGCGAAATAAGCGAGGTCAATGAGGAAGCCTTTTGGATTGAGATACATGCGAGACACTCTCTCTTGCATTCGATTTTAAATTGTCAAGTGATTCCTTTGACTTCTTCGAGCTGCCAATTGGTAAGAACACAATCTTATCCAGGCTTTGTTGGATTTTTATTTAATCTATTCTTTAAGCGTAGAGAAGCAGGCGAGACGAGCGAGTATTTAGAAGTATGGAAAAATTACGCGCAAAATCAGCTTCAGACTTTGTGAGAATCCGTCACCATCTCATAACGGATAAAGTTCTGAATATAATTATCGCTAGAAAGATACATCAAATTATGTTATAATGGACTATCGTATATTTTTAGGAGAATAGAAATGGAATTACAACGTGAACAAGAATTTGTCAGCCAATATCATTTTGATGCACGCAATTTTGAATGGGAAAAAGAAAATGGAACACCGGAAACAAAAGTTGACGTGAATTTTCAGCTGATTGAAAGAAATGAAGAAAAGAATTCAACATCCATGATTGTGATTTTGACTTTCATGATTGTGTTTGATCGTTTTGTAATTAGTGGAACGATTACGCAGACAAATCACATTCAAGGACGTTTGGTGCAGGAACCTAGTGAGTTTGAGCATGAAGAAGTGGAAGAATTGGCGCGTCCTTGCTTGACTATGCTCAATCGCTTGACGTATGAAGTGACTGAAATTGCGCTAGATTTGCCAGGTATTAATTTGGAGTTCTAATGATGAAATTAGCGGTTATAACGGATTCGTCCGCTTTTTTACCGGATAGCCTTCGTGGAAATGACCATCTTTGTGTGCTCGATATTCCAGTAGTGATTGCTGGAGAGACTTATGTGGAAGGAAAAAATCTGACAGCCAGTGAGTTTTATGAAAAAATGGCTGTTGCAGATGATTTGCCAAAGACAAGTCAGCCTAGTGTGGCAGAGTTGGAGGAGACGTTGACGCGTCTTGCCAGCGAGGATTACACGCATGTACTAGGGCTCTTTTTATCCAGTGGGATTTCAGGATTTTATCAAAATATCCAGTATCTCAAGGACGAGTTTCCTGATTTGAAAATCGCTTTTCCTGATTCAAAAATCACCAGTGCTCCGCTGGGGCTCATGGTCGAAAATGCTTTGACTTGGGCTGCGGAAGGGCAGAATTTTGAAGAGGTTTTGCTCAAGATTCAACGACAAATCGATGGAACCAGTGCCTTTATCATGGTTGACGATCTCAATCATCTGGTTAAGGGCGGTCGCTTGTCCAATGGCGCAGCTATTTTGGGAAATCTCCTAAGTATCAAGCCAATCCTGTATTTTAACGATGCAGGTGTCATCGAAGTCTTTGAAAAGATTCGGACAGAAAAGAAAGCGATTAAGAGATTGATTGAAGTGGTGGAGGAAAAAACTGCCTCTGCTTCTTATCAGATCATAGTGATTCATGGGAATGCTGAAGAGAAGGCGGAAAGCTTACGCCAGCAGCTGATAGAGGCTGGCATAGCGGACGATATTTCTCTTGCTACCTTCGGTAGTGTAATTGGAACTCACTTGGGCGAGGGTAGTGTCGCTTTGGCCTACATTCCGCTGGTCTAGAGTTTGCCAGAGCGGTTAGTCAAGAATAGAGAGAGGTTCTAGATGAGTATAAAAGTCATTATTGCTGGTTTCAAGGGAAAGATGGGACAAGCAGCCTATAAAATGGTAACAGAAGATCCTGAGTTGGTATTGGCCGGTCTACTAGATCCCTTTACAGATGAAAAGGAAGTAGCGGGAGTTCCAGTTTTCAATACTAAAGAAGAACTTGCCGGTCTTCAGGCAGATGTCTGGATTGACTTTACGACTCCCAAAGTGGCTTATGAAAATACTCGCTTTGCCCTTGAGAATGGATTTGCTCCAGTGGTCGGAACGACAGGTTTCACGCCTGAGCAGATTGAAGACTTGACCCAACTATCTCGTCAAAAGAATCTTGGCGGTTTGATTGCGCCGAATTTTGCTCTGGGGGCTGTTTTGCTTATGCAGTTTGCAGCCCAAGCAGCCAAGTATTTTTCAGATGTTGAGATTATTGAACTGCATCATGACAACAAAAAAGATGCACCGAGCGGCACGGCTATCAAAACAGCTGAATTAATCAGTCAAGTTCGGACGAGTAAGCAGCAGGGAGCGGCCGACGAAGAAGAATCGTTGGCTGGTGCCCGTGGGGCAGCCTTTGACGGTATGCGGATTCATTCAGTGCGTTTGCCGGGTTTGGTGGCCCATCAGGAAGTTATCTTTGGTAGTCAAGGAGAAGGACTGACTTTGCGGCATGACTCCTATGATCGGGTTTCCTTTATGACTGGGGTAAATCTGGGTATCAAAGAGGTAGTGAAGCGCTCTGAATTGGTCTATGGATTGGAACATTTGCTATGAGATTAGAGAAGATGCCTTCTGAGTTTCAGGAGGCTTTGCCAGTATTAGAGAAGATTAAAGAGGCCGGTTTTGAGGCTTATTTTGTCGGCGGTTCTGTACGAGATGCTCTGTTGAATCGGCCGATTCACGATGTGGACATTGCCAGCTCAGCCTATCCCGAGGAAATCAAAACAATCTTTCCTCGGACTGTCGATGTTGGCATTGAGCATGGAACGGTTCTGGTCTTGGAAGGCCAGAGAGAATACGAGATAACGACCTTTCGGACTGAGGATGTCTATGTGGACTACCGCAGGCCTAGTCAGGTCTCTTTTGTGCGCTCTTTGGAAGAAGACTTGAAGCGCAGGGATTTTACAATTAATGCTCTTGCTTTAAACCAAGAGGGCGAGATTGTAGACCTTTTTGATGGTTTGGCAGATATGGAAAATCGTACTCTGCGGGCAGTCGGAGTAGCCGCAGAGCGTTTTAATGAAGATGCTCTCCGCATCATGCGGGGCTTCCGTTTTCAGGCTGGTTTAGACTTTGATTTGGAAGAGTTGACCTTTCAGGCTATGGCAGATTGCGCGCCGCTTTTGGAAAAGATATCAGTGGAGCGGATTTTTATCGAGTTTGACAAGCTACTGATGGCACCTTTCTGGCGGAAAGGCTTGGAGAGTCTGATCAAAGCTGCTGCCTACGACTTTCTTCCTGATATGAAGCATTCAGCGGAGGCTTTGCAGGAATTATTAGACGGTTTAGCAGAAGATTTTCAATTTGCTAGTTCTGAGCAGGCTTGGGCTGCGCTTCTGCTGGCTTTAAAGGTAAAAGATGTTCGCAAGTTCTTGAAGCATTGGAAAACGTCCAATGACTTTCAAAAGCGAGTGAATCAGCTGGTAGCTGTTTATGAGATTCGGCAGGAACGGAGTCTTTCTAAGCGTGATTGCTATCAGTATGATTTGGATTTGATTCTGCAGGCGGAAAGTTTGAGACAAGCAGCAGGTTTGTCGGTTGAATTTGAGGCTATTGAAGCGACACATGCTGCTCTGACAATTCATGACAAACATGAGATTGTGGTGACGGGCAGTCATTTGATTCGAGATTACGGCTTTAAACCCGGACCAGAATTGGGACAAATCCTGACTAAAATTGAATGGGCCATTGTCGACGGAGAATTGGCAAATAGCAAGGAAGAGATTATGAACTTTATTAAGGAGCAAGTTGGATGAGTGACTTTATCGTTGAAAAGCTGACCAAGTCTGTCGGGGATAAGACAGTCTTTCAAGAGATTTCTTTTATCATTCACGACTTGGATCGGATTGGACTGATTGGAGTCAATGGGACAGGAAAAACCACTCTTTTGGATGTCTTGTCTGGCAAATCAGGCTTTGACGGTGATGTATATCCCTTTTCAGCAAAATCGGACTATAAAATCTCCTATTTGACTCAGGAACCAGACTTCGATGAAGAGAAGACGGTCTTGGATACTGTTTTGTCCAGTGATTTGCGAGAAATGCAGCTCATTCGAGAATATGAACTGCTCATGGCTACTTATGATGAAGCCAAGCAAGCTCGTCTGGAGAAGGTCATGGCAGAAATGGACTCGCTGCATGCTTGGGAGATTGAGAGTCAGGTAAAAACCGTCCTATCCAAGCTTGGTATCTCGGATTTGGCAGCAAAAATCAGCCAGCTTTCTGGTGGTCTACGCCGGCGAGTTCAGTTGGCGCAGGTCCTACTTTCAGAAGCAGACTTATTGCTGCTGGATGAGCCAACCAACCATCTGGACATTGATACGATTGAATGGCTGACAAATTTCTTGAAAAATTCAAAGAAGACGGTCCTCTTTATCACTCACGACCGCTATTTTTTGGACAACATTTCCACACGGATTTTTGAATTAGACGGCGGGAGCTTGATTGAGTATCAGGGCAACTATCAGGATTATGTCCGACTCAAGGCTGAGCAGGATGAGCGCGATGCTGCCCTGCTACACAAGAAACAGCAGCTTTATAAGCAGGAGTTATCTTGGATGCGCCGTCAGCCTCAGGCGCGGGCGACCAAGCAGCAAGCACGTATCAATCGTTTCCATGACCTCAAAAGTGATTTGGCTGGTCAGACCAATCAGATGGACTTAGAGATGAACTTTGAAACCAGTCGAATCGGGAAGAAGGTCATCGAGTTTCAGGATGTGGATTTTGCTTATGGGGATAAGCAGATTTTGTCGCATTTCAATCTCTTGCTGCAAAACAAAGATCGACTAGGCATTGTCGGAGATAATGGAGTGGGTAAGTCTACTCTGCTTAACCTAATTGCTGGTCAGTTGCAGCCTCAATCTGGTCAGGTCATAATCGGCGAGACAGTCCGAGTGGCTTATTTTTCTCAGCGTATTGAAGGTCTAGATGAGTCCAAGCGGGTCATCAATTACTTGCAGGAAGTCGCAGAAGAAGTTAAGAGTGGGAGCGGCACAACCTCCATTGCTGAGCTCTTGGAGCAGTTTCTCTTTCCTCGCTCAAGCCACGGTACTTTGATTGAGAAATTGTCTGGCGGAGAGAAGAAGCGGCTTTACTTGCTCAAGCTTTTACTAGAAAAGCCCAATGTCCTGCTTCTGGACGAGCCGACCAATGATTTGGATATTGCAACCTTGACAGTTCTAGAAAATTTCCTGCAGGGCTTTGCAGGACCGGTAATTACAGTTAGCCACGATCGGTATTTCCTCGATAAGGTAGCCAGCAAGATTTTAGCTTTTGAAGATGGACAGGTCAGAGAGTTCTTTGGCAACTACACGGACTATCTGGATGAGAAGGCTTTTAGACAATCCAGCGCAGCTATTTCCCAAAAGAAAGAAAAGGAAAAGCTCGTCAAGGCGCGGGAGCAGAAGAAGCGGATGAGCTACTTTGAAAAGCAAGAGTGGGAGACCATCGAGGCGGATATCGAGGAGCTGGAGGCACGTATCGCTGCCATTGAGATAGAAATGGAGCAGAACGGTTCGGACTTTACCAAGCTATCGGAACTTCAGAAGGAGCTGGATGACAAGAATGAGCAGCTTCTTGAAAAGTATGAGCGCTATGAGTATCTGAGTGAGTTGGAGTAGAATAGTACGTAGTACATTTGTTATGGATACAAGTTTGTGAGGGAGAATGATGGAAATACAGATTTATAGCAAGCCTAGTCAGGAAATCAAGGATCAGCTTTTTGAGCTGGTTCAAAGCTGTCATGCTACAGATGGGACCTATCGTCTTCCTTATCTGGATAACGCCTATAATTTTGATGTTGATATGCCAGCATTTTTTCTGGCAAATTTAGATCATCAAACGGTCGGTTTTTTATCGGTTTATGCGGATGAGCCGAGTCAAGCGGAGGTATCTGTCTATGTCTTGCCCGACTATCGCAGACAGGGCATAGCGAGCGCTCTTTTGCAGGAATTTTTCAAAATTGCAGAGAAATACGATTTATCCCAAATCGAATACATCAGTGAAGTCAAGTTTTTAGCAGAGCATCCGACCTTTGCTGAGAAGTTTGATTATGATTTGAAAGAAACGGAAATCTGGCTGGAGCAGGCAGCGGAGACTTTCCCTGAAGAAGAAAAAGAAGGCGTGGAAGTTCTTCTGGGTAGAAAGGAAATGGTTTCGGAGATTGCAGCTTTTCAGTCGCAGATTTTTGAAATGCCAATAGATACTGCGCTTCACTATGCCAGTCAAGCACTGGAGAGCTCAGATAGCCTGCTCTACGTCCTGAAAAAAGACGGTCAAATCGTGGCGTCTTGCTCAGTGGATACAACTTTTGGAAGTAATCATCTGTTCGCCCTAGCTGTGGATCAGGTCTTTCAGGGACAGGGCTTAGGGAGTCACCTAGTCAGATCTATCCTGAATGACCTCGCTATCCGAAATGGACAAGTCTGTCAGATAGTAGTAGAAGCTCAAAATACAGGTGCCTTAAGGCTGTATGAAAGATTAGGCTTTAAACGAAAATCGGAAGCAGTTTATTTAAAGAGAAAATAAAAGAATTATCCTTCAGAGAAAAGTGCTTTTAAGGTCAGGAGATCTGTTTATGATAAAGAGAAAAGAGCCATTCTTAGTTCAGGCTGGCTTGGTACTAGGCTTACTAGCCTTGGGAAATTTAGTTGGCGATGTTAGTCAGCTCTTACGTTATCTTTTAGCAAGTCTGGCACTCTTGTTTTTCCTCCATTTATTGATGGGAATGCTGACGCATACCAAGCAAGTCAAAGAGCAACTAGGTCAAGCGCTAGTGGCCTCGGTCTTCCCTACCTTTTTCATGCAGGGAATGGTGGCTTCGACTTATTTAACGAGCTGGACTTTTTTGGGAAATTTTGCCCGAATTAGTGCGCAAGTGCTGTGGTGGCTGAGCTTCAGCGGGCTGGTTTTCTTGATGGTCTACTATATTCTAGCTTTTGTATTTCCTTTTAAGTGGGAGAATGTCTTTCCCGCTTGGACGGTCTTATTTGTCGGGATTGGTGTCGCTCCTCTGACCATTTCAGTTCCCCAGCAGTTAGCTTTGGGCCAGCTGGTCTTTTGGTACGGGCTTTTAGCGACTATTTTGGTCTTGCCAATCGTCCTTTATAAGACTTATAAAATTGGCTTAGTAGAGAATGTTCGCCCGAATACGACAACGATTTGTGCGCCTATTTCCTTGATGACGGCGGCTTATGTAGCTACTTTTTCTCAGCCAAATCCTGTCTTGTTGAGCTTGCTCTTGATTTCAGGTCAATGCTTTTATGCCTTTATTTTGTGGCAACTGCCTCGTTTGATCAATCGTCCTTTTTCAGCAGGATTTTCGGCCTTTACCTTCCCTTTGGTTATTTCTGCTGTAGCCTTGAAGCAATCTTTAAACGTATTGGATTTCGGTCTAGTCGGGCAAATTTTGCTTGCTTTTGAGGTCTTAATAGCCTTGCTCGTCGTTCTTTATGTCACCTTTTTATATACAAAGGACATTTTAGGCAAATGATGCAGATTATCTCCAAGAGGAAAGTAGCTGCCTGCCTTTTAGGAAGGCTGATTTTGTGGTATAATTAGGAGTATTTGTAAAAGGAAAAAGATATGAATATTCAACAATTGCGTTATGTAGTGGCTATTGCCAACAGCGGAACTTTCCGCGAAGCAGCAGAAAAGATGTATGTCAGCCAGCCCAGTCTATCTATCGCGGTGCGAGATTTGGAAAAGGAGCTGGGATTTAAAGTTTTTCGTCGAACCAGTAGCGGAACTTTTTTGACCAGACGGGGGATGGAATTTTACGAGAGAGCTCAGGAATTGGTCAAAGGGTTTGATATCTTTCAAAATCAATATGCCAATCCTGAAGAGGAAAAGGATGAATTTTCCATTGCCAGTCAGCACTATGACTTTTTGCCACCTTTGATTACGGAGTTTTCTCAAAAGTATCCAGAATATAAGAATTTCCGGATTTTTGAATCAACAACGGTGCAGATTTTGGACGAAGTTGCTCAAGGTCACAGCGAGATTGGGATTATTTATCTCAACAATCAGAATAGCAAGGGCATTATGCAGCGGGTGGAGAAGCTCGGCTTGGAGGTCATTGAGCTAATTCCTTTCCAGACCCACATTTATTTGCGGGAAGACCATCCTCTGACTCAAAAGGAGGAACTGGTTATGGAAGATTTGGCTACTTTGCCAACTGTTCGCTTCACACAGGAAAAGGATGAGTACCTCTATTATTCTGAGAATTTTGTCGATACCAGCGCTAGCTCCCAGATGTTTAATGTAACGGATCGAGCAACGCTGAATGGGATTTTGGAGCGGACGGATGCTTATGCGACTGGATCTGGCTTTTTGGATAGCAACAGTGTAAATGGGATTACTGTCATCAAACTACGAGACAATTTAGACAATCATATGGTCTATGTCAAGAGAGAAGATGTAGAGTTGAGTCAGGTCGGCGAAGCTTTTGTAGCTGTTATGAAAGAATATTTTGCACAGAAAAGAGAAGTATGAAACGTAAAATTGCGATTCCTTTTTTAGTCATTCTTTTGATTGCTCTTGATCAGGCAGTCAAGTATTATATTGTTTCCAATTTTTCTTTGGGGCAGGTCAGGAAGTTTATTCCTAAGATTGTCAGTTTGACCTATCTGCGAAATACTGGTGCAGCCTTTTCTATCTTGGAAAATCAGCAGTGGTTTTTCGCTCTGATAACTTGTATCGTGATTGGAGTTGCTGTTTGGTATTTGATTAAAAATATCCAAGCTTCCAAGTGGATGCTGACGGGACTAATTCTAATTATTGCTGGTGGATTGGGCAATTTCATTGACCGGATCCAGCAAGGATTTGTAGTGGATATGTTCCAGCTAGATTTTGTCAATTTTGCTATTTTTAACGTAGCGGATATGTACCTGACTGTTGGAGTAGCGATTTTATTACTGGTGATGTTGAAGGAAGAAACAAATGGAATTGAAAATTGATGCAGCAGCCGCAGGCCTGCGTTTGGACAAGGCAGTGGCGGACTTGACGGAGCTATCCCGTGGTTTAGCCAATGAGCAGATAAAAAATGGCCAGATTTTGGTCAATGGAGAAGCAAAAAAAGCCAAGTACGCTGTCAAAGAGGGCGATGTCATTTCCTATGAAGTACCTGAGCCAGAAGTGGTTGAGTATGTGGCAGAGGATCTTCCGCTAGAAATTGTCTATCAGGATGAAGATGTGGCTGTCGTCAACAAGCCACAAGGCATGGTGGTTCACCCTTCCGCTGGGCACACTAGCGGTACTCTGGTCAATGCTCTCATGTACCACATCAAAGACCTTTCTGGCATCAATGGTGTGTTACGCCCGGGAATTGTCCATCGGATTGATAAGGATACTTCTGGTCTATTGATGATTGCCAAGAATGACCAGGCCCATCTAGCACTTGCAGATGAGCTTAAGGACAAGAAATCCTTGCGTAAATACTGGGCGATTGTCCATGGAAATCTGCCTAATGACCGAGGAGTGATTGAGGCGCCGATTGGCCGTAGTGAAAAAGACCGCAAGAAACAGGCGGTTATAGCCAAGGGAAAACCCGCTCTGACACGTTTTCAAGTCTTGGAACGTTTTGGGGACTATACCTTGGTTGAGTTGCAGCTGGAGACTGGGCGGACGCATCAAATACGTGTTCACATGGCTTATATAGGTCATCCAGTCGCTGGAGATGAGGTTTATGGACCTCGTAAGACCCTGAAGGGCCATGGTCAATTTCTGCACGCGCGAACATTGGGCTTCACCCATCCTCGGACTGGCGAAGTGCTAGAATTTACGGCTGAAGCGCCAGCTATTTTCCTAGAAACTCTTGAAAAACTCAGAAAAGCCCATGACTAATCGTCTCTGCATTTATGAGACTTTAGATAAATGGAAATTAAGTCGACTGTCTTGGTTACAGTCGTTTTTATTTTCGACAAATCATGATATAATAAATAGAATACCCTAAAAGGAAGAGAAAAATGAAGTTAGAAGATTTGAAAAAACGTCAGGAGAAGATCCGCAATTTCTCCATCATTGCCCATATCGACCACGGGAAATCAACCTTGGCTGACCGAATTTTGGAGGCGACGGAGACTGTTTCTAGCCGGGAAATGCAGGCTCAGCTCTTGGACAGCATGGACTTGGAACGGGAGCGCGGCATTACCATTAAGCTCAATGCTATCGAGCTTAATTATACTGCCAAGGACGGGGAGACCTATATCTTCCACTTGATTGACACGCCGGGACACGTGGACTTTACCTATGAGGTATCGCGGTCATTGGCAGCCTGTGAAGGGGCTATTCTGGTCGTGGATGCGGCTCAGGGGATTGAAGCTCAGACCTTGGCTAATGTTTATCTAGCGCTGGATAATGACTTGGAAATCCTGCCTGTTATCAATAAGATTGACCTGCCTGCTGCGGATCCAGAGCGGGTGCGGACAGAGATTGAAGACGTGATTGGACTGGATGCTAGCGAAGCCGTATTGGCTTCTGCCAAGACTGGTATTGGAATTGAAGATATTTTAGAGCAGATTGTGGAAAAAGTTCCAGCACCGACTGGAAATGTAGCAGCACCGCTCAAGGCCTTGATTTTTGACTCGGTCTATGATGCCTATCGTGGAGTAATCCTGCAGGTGCGGGTGATGGACGGTGTGGTCAAGCCAGGCGATACCATTCAGCTCATGAGCAATGGCAAGACCTTTGATGTAACTGAGGTCGGCATCTTTACTCCCAAGGCCATTGGCCGCGATTTCCTAGCGACAGGGGATGTTGGCTATATCGCAGCCTCTATCAAGACGGTACAGGATACTCGGGTCGGAGACACAGTGACCTTGGCGAACAATCCAGCATCTGAGCCACTAGATGGCTACAAGCAGATGAATCCCATGGTATTTGCTGGTCTCTATCCAATCGAGTCTAATAAATATAATGACCTGCGTGAGGCGCTCGAAAAGCTCCAGTTAAACGATGCTAGCTTGCAGTTTGAACCAGAAACATCACAGGCGCTTGGATTTGGTTTCCGTTGCGGTTTCTTGGGCTTGCTGCATATGGATGTCATTCAGGAGCGCTTGGAGCGGGAATTCAATATTGACTTGATTATGACGGCTCCGTCTGTTATCTATAAGGTTAATCTGACAGATGGTGAAGCTATTGATGTCTCTAATCCGAGTGAGTTTCCGGATCCGACCAAGATTGATTCCATTGAAGAGCCTTATGTCAAGGCGCAGATTATGGTGCCGCAGGAATTTGTCGGAGCGGTGATGGAGTTAGCTCAGCGCAAGCGCGGTGACTTTGTGACCATGGACTATATCGATGATAATCGGGTCAATGTCATCTATCAAATTCCGCTTGCTGAAATCGTCTTTGATTTCTTTGACAAGCTCAAGTCCTCTACTCGTGGCTATGCTAGCTTTGATTACGAAATCTCTGTGTATCGCTCATCCAAGCTGGTTAAGATGGATATCCTACTCAATGGCGACAAGGTCGATGCTCTCAGCTTTATCGTCCACAAGGAATTTGCCTATGAGCGTGGTAAGCTGATTGTTGATAAGCTTAAGAAAATCATTCCTCGTCAGCAGTTTGAGGTACCTATTCAGGCAGCCATTGGCCACAAGATTGTGGCTCGGACAGATATCAAGGCTCTCCGTAAAAACGTTCTTGCCAAGTGTTATGGTGGTGACGTTTCTCGGAAGCGCAAACTTCTAGAGAAACAAAAAGCCGGTAAAAAACGGATGAAAGCTATCGGATCTGTCGAAGTCCCACAAGAGGCCTTCCTCAGCGTCTTGAGTATGGATGAGGAATAAAGTCGGCTTTAATCGCCTGAGTTCAGTATTACAAAGCGAAGAAAAACAGTAGATCTGTTTCCAAAAATAAGATAGGGAAGTAATCTTGAAAAGTTGATGTTATCTATAATGTTTCGATAGTATGAAAATCTAGATAGTTCGGGTCCATGTAGTTAAAAAAGGGGGGTATTATGACAAAAAAATATTTTCTTAGTTTTTTGACAGTTCTGGTTGGTCTGTCTCTGGCTTCTTGTGGCCTTATTAAAAATTATGGTAATCGGAAATCGTCTACTTCTAGTAGTACATCTAGTCAGGTTTCTCAAAAAGATAGCAGCAAATCTGATAAAGCTAGTGACAAAGATGTTTCCACTACAACCGAGACCAAGCGCATTGGTTCGGCTGATTACGGCTATATCGATATTCCAAGTAATTGGATCAAGTTCACCGACGTAGATGGTGGCGACAGCGTTCAGTTCACGGATGGCTCAGCTTATAATATCGTTACCATGAATGGCTATACTAGAGAAAAAGCTCATGTCCAAGATGGGGAAACTTTCAATGCTGAGTTAATTGCCCAGCGACTAGCCTATAGTTGGAATGATAATAAAGATGTAGAAAAAATGTGGGGAGCAAAATCCACTGTTTCTGGCAATGAAGCTTTCCAACTGAATGTAATTATGAAATCAGGGCAACTAGTTGTTTCTTGGGTTTTCCAAAAAGACGACAAAGTATATTTGATCTCTTTTGAAGGAGACCGAAAAACTCTGGCTTCTGTCATCTCATATATAGAGGAAACATGGAGTCTTGATGAAAAAAGGCCCAACTAACAATCTTTAAAACAAAGTAAATGAGAGTGGGACAGAAATCGGTAATTCGTTAGAATTCGATTTCGTCGTCTCACATCCGCACAGTTGAGTAGGGCTGTAAAAGCTGATGAAATCAGCGTAGTAGAACCCACTCAACCACTGCGTCTTGCTCGATAATTCAAAGACAATTGAGAGGCTAGGACTTTTGTCCCAGTCTCATTTTTTTGAGATTTATGATATAATGCTAACGAAAATCAACTGATTAGAAAGTAGTTTATGACCCAAGAAATTGACCTTGAAAAGTACCACCAACTAGCCCTGCAAAAGCAGAAAGAGCACCGAAAATTTTTAGCCAGTCTCAAGAAAAAGCCACCAAAAAATCTAGATAAGATTGCCCAGCAAATCCATGATGAGGTCTTTGAGGAGATTGACTGTACAGCCTGTGCAAATTGCTGCAAGACACTGGGACCAGACTTTAAGGAAGCCGATATTGTCCGTATTGCCAAGTATTTCAAGATGAAGCTGCCGGCTTTTGAAGAGGAGTTTCTGCAGGTGGACGAAGACGGTGACAAGGTTTTCAAGGCTATGCCTTGTCCTTTTTTAGGTGGAGACAATCTCTGCTCAATCTACGATGTCCGTCCCAAGGCCTGCCGTGAGTTCCCTCACACAGATCGCAAGAAGATTCATCAGATTAATCATCTGACAATCAAAAATACCCTGACCTGTCCTGCGGCTTATCTCTTTGTGGAGAAGTTGCGGGATAGGTTGTAGAATCCCCCTCTAAATCTTGTACAAAAATTCTAGGGCGGAAGTATCTTAGATTTGTTAGACTATAGTTAGAATTGAACACGGCCTAAAAGCTGTGTGAAAAAGATGAAATTTTCTCGGAGCAGGAGCCCCTCCGTCAATTTTCCTATTTTCACTTTGCTTTTAATGGCCTTAGTATCTTTTGTGAGGTGAAAAAGAATATGATGCATCAATTCAATCGAACCATGGAATATCTGGAAAGTAAGTTGGACGCAGAAGTTGACTTGCAGAAATTTCAGCAGCTATCGGGCTATTCTTATGCTCTTTTTAGCAGGCTCTTTTCTATTTTAGCAGATATGACTTTAGCAGAATACTTGCGCAATCGCAGGCTGTCAGAAGCTGTGACAGACTTGCGGGAAAGCTCTGAGAAAGTCATTGACATAGCGATGAAATACGGCTATGAGTCTGCCGATGCCTTTAGCGCAGCCTTCAAGAAATTCCATGGTGCGACTCCCTCAGAAGTTCGAAATGGAAAACCTTATCGGGTCTTTCCTAGACTTCAATTATCCTTAAAGATTACAGGAGGAAAAAACATGGATATCAAGATTCAAAAGAAACCTGCTTTTACCGTGGCAGGCGTCCTATTGGAAGCTATTGACAATAGCCAGTGCCCGTCTGTATGGGAGCAGCTCTATACCAATCACAGCTTTGAAAGCCTGGAAAGTCTGGGCAGTGGCCAATCCTTTGGCATCTGCTCGAATGTCAAAGAAGGCGAAATCATCAACTATATGGCCGCTTATGATGTCGCAGATAAAGCGAAAGCAGAAGAACTAGGTCTGTCAATCAAAGAAATCGCAGAAGCTGAATATGCCATCGTACCAGTCAAGGGAGCTATACCAGCCAGCATCCACCATGCCTGGAAATATGTATTGGAAGTCTTTTTCCCAGAAACTGGCTATCGCCACTCAGGAGCGCCAGATTTTGAAGTATACAGCAAGGGTGACATGTCCTCCCCAGACTACCAAATGGAACTCTGGGTACCAGTGGTGAAATAGATTAGAAATCAGCCGTTCATTTTTGAGGGGCTGGTTTTTTTATGGCTTGTGGTATAATGTCCGCACTTTACTTAGCAGTCCTAATTTTATATATAGATTGAGTCTCAGATCGCTCTTTTAAATATCAGCAATACATATGACTTTGAATAACTCGCTTCAACTCATCATTTTATGGGTAATTTTAAAAATATATTTTGCAATGATTGTTTCATGCCTAATTAGGTAAATTAGCCATTCTTCGAGCGGTCGTATTTATATTTTCATCGTTTGAGGGAAGATCTTACCGTTTTCAAATTGATGGTTAAGTCGATATATTTTTCCTTCTCAAATATTTTCCAAATCATTTAATCTTTTTAAAGATAAGAACCACTTTCTAATTAATCAAAGACTACTTCAAATTTTTCAACTCTTGATAACATGAGAAAACCTCCGTAAAATGATTCAATTTATCATAACAAAAAAATACCGGAAAAACACCATATTATATTGGTATGTGTCTGGTGTTGGATGAAATTGACTTTCGAAAACATTAACTATATAATGTCTGTAAACAAGAAATAATGAGGTAACGATATGAATAAAACAGAATTACTGTTACAAAGACTAGATGATATTGGTCAGTCTCTAAAAGATTCTAGACAAGCACTAGCTTTGCTGGCACTTGGTTCTTGCGGAGCAGAAAGAGAACGATTGGATCAGTACTCGGATTTGGACTTCTTTGTTATAGTAAAAGATGGCTACAAGCATGCCTATATCCAGGACCTAACCTGGTTAAGTAAGCTAGAACCAATTGCATTTCACTACCAAAATACAGTGGATGGACATAAAGTTCTATTTGAAGATGATGTTTTTTGTGAATTTGCTGTCTTTGAAGCTCATGAACTAGTAAACATTCCCTTCGCTGAAGGCAAGATTATCTGGAAGGAGGTCGGTTTTGATGGAACAATCTGCCAACCACAAAGATTGCCATCAAAAGAAAATAGAGACCGTGAATGGCTGTTGGGAGAAATTTTATGCAATCTATATATAGGACTAGGTCGCTATCAACGAGGCGAAAAATTAGCTGCTTATGATTTCATCCAAAACAGATCCGTCAAGCTTTGGACTGAATTAATCAATTTGGAAAAAACTTCTAAATCTGATTTTATAGATATTTTTAACAGCAACAGACGATTTGAAAAAGGTTATCCAAATGAGGCCAAACAATTACCCTACTTTTTGCAAGGTTACGAACGAATCTCTGAATCTGCTCAGGCACTCCTAGAATATCTTGATAAACACTATCCTATTAACGTATTTATAAAAGAAAAAATTCGTAATTTATTATAAAAGAGACTTTCCAAAAAATGACCTAAATCCCAACAGTTAGATATCTTTGTCAACTGTAGTGGATTAATGAAATTTTAAAATCTGTAGAGGATAATTGATGTCCTCTCCTTTTTTATGTTCAGAGTGAGAAAGATTCATTTCTTAAAGTTGCCAAAGTTAAAAAATCCAAAGGTTGGTATTTGATTGGTTTAATTAGAGCCTAAAAAGCGCCTTTGAGGTTACTTTTTTAGTTGAGCTTAGAGTATACTTTGGTTATTGGACTGCTAGGTACAGTATGATATAATAAATCTACTACAGTTGCAGAAAGGATTTCGATTTTGTCATACAAATTTCTACTTTTTGACCTTGACCATACCTTGCTGGATTTTGATACGGCAGAAGACATTGCCCTGACTCATTTTTTGGAGGAGCAGGGCGTGACGGAGATCCAGATCTACAAAGACTATTATATTCCCATGAACAAGGGGCTTTGGCGGGATTTGGAGCAGGGGAAAATCACCAAGCCGGAGCTGGTCAATACCCGTATTTCTCGTCTTTTTGATCATTTTGGCATTGAGAAGGATGGGGCCGAGTTGGCCCTTCTCTATCAGCAGCATATTGCTCAGCAAGGACAAACCTACGCTGGAGCGAGCGAGCTTTTGGACAACTTGACAGCTGCTGATTATGAGATTTACGGAGCGACCAATGGCATCACGGCTATTCAGACCGGCCGTATGGCTCATTCTGGTATTGCGCCCTATTTTAATCACATTTTTATCTCGGAAAAGATGGGGACTCAGAAGCCTGAAGCTTTGTTTTATGAAAAAATAGCAGAGCAGATACCAGATTTTGACCTGTCTCAGGCTTTGATGATTGGAGATTCCTTGACAGCAGATATTGCAGGCGCTAATAATGCCGGACTGGACTCTCTCTGGTACAATCCCAAGAAGTTGATTAATAATAGCAGCGCGCAGCCGACTTATACGGTATCCTCCTATGAAGAAATTAAAAAATTGCTGATTTGAAAAAATTTTTAAGTCTGTCAAGAAAAAAACTTGACACCTCTTAAAAATCTGCTATAATAGAACATGTGCTAAATAGCTCAGCTATTTCACCGAAATAAAAAATAAGAAAAGAGAGAAATTTTAAAAATGGCAGTAAAAATCCGTTTGACTCGTATGGGTTCTAAGAAAAAACCTTTCTACCGTATCAACGTTGCAGACTCACGTTCACCACGTGATGGACGTTTCATCGAAACAGTTGGAACTTACAACCCACTTGTTGAAGAAAACCAAGTGACTTTGAAAGAAGATCGCGTTCTTGCATGGTTGGCTGATGGAGCTCAACCTTCAGATACAGTTCGCAACATCCTTTCAAAAGCTGGTGTTTTGAAGAAATTCCACGATTCAAAATACTCTAAATAATAGAAGTGCAGGTTGATATATGGACACGATTGAAAATCTCATTATTGCGATAGTGAAACCTTTGATTTCACAGCCAGATGCCTTAACTATCAAGATTGAAGATACACCTGAGTTTTTAGAGTATCATCTTGATCTTGATCCAAGCGATGTTGGACGTGTGATCGGTCGTAAAGGTCGTACTATCTCCGCTATAAGGACGATTGTTTACTCTGTCCCAACCGAGTACAAAAAAGTTCGCATCGTCATTGATGAGAAATAAGAAGCAGCGGGGCCATGTGTCCCGTTTTTCTATTTCTTTTAGCGAACTGAGTGCCTAGTACATAAGTGAGGTTAGAGAAATTGATGCAGTTCGAGCTCTGCGAGAACTACGTTCCTTATTATCCTTAATGAAACAAGCCGTTAGGCGCAGTTGAATTTAGGGCCATTGATGTAGCTTGAGCTCCGCGAGAACTTGACACTTCATTTAAGAGAAGAATGAAATGCAGGGGCGAGTTTAGAGAAATCCGAAATCGGAGGACATATGAAGCCAGAAGAGTATGCTTGGAACGCCCATGAGCGCAAGTGTTATGAGAATGATCAAGTGATTTTACCGAGCCCATACAAACTGAAAATCTTGGATGATAGTGAGAAGAGGTTAGAATTGGAGCTTGTTTTGGAGCAGCTTCCTCAGGGGCAACTGGCTCGATGGGCTATGAAAATGGCGTCAAGCTTTATAGCTCTGATAGATATGGAAGATGAGTTTGAAAAGCAGAAGATTTTGACTCAAGTAAGAGAGGTTTTTCAAGCTCGACTTGATGGGAGGGCATCTGCCTATGAACTAAGAAAGGCTGGTTTCTTGGCTAACAAACTGTCTCAGCAGGCTCAATCACAAATCGGTAAATATGCTGCGCGTGTCTTTGCCCAAGCAGTCGCAGCAGCCCATATGCGGGGGCATGCTATTGTCGCAGCAGATTATGCCATCAAAGTCAGAAACTTGCAGAGTCCAGATGATTTACAGCTGGCTGTTAAGGAAAGAAAAGGGCAGATAGAGCTAGCCTCTGCTTTTATTAGATCGGGAAAGGAAACTTTATGAAGCATTTATTTTCACGCTTGTCACCAGCGCAAAAGATTATCTTGTCTTTTCTTTTGGTGATATTTTGTGGCTCCTTGCTACTCAGTCTGCCTTGGGTGCAGACGGCAAGTTCCCAAGCGGGCTATCTGGATCATCTTTTTACAGCGGTCTCCATGGTCTGTGTGACAGGACTTTTTACTCGATCGGTTGTAGATACATACAATGTCTGGGGGCAGCTCCTTTGCATGCTGCTGATTCAGATTGGTGGTTTGGGAATCCTAACCTTTATCGGATTTTTCACCATGGAAAGTCGGAAAAAGCTCAGTCTCAAGGATCGCCGCATTCTGCGGGATAGTTTTAGTTATGGGCACAATCGTACCTTGGGTCAATTTGTCCGTTCGATTTTTATCACGACTTTTACTATCGAAGGACTGGGCGCTCTCCTTCTTATGATTCGCTTCATTCCTAAGTTTGGCTTGGGGAAAGGGATTTTTAATTCTATCTTTTTAGCTGTTTCTGCATTTTGTAATGCAGGATTTGATAATTTTGGCAATGATAGCCTACTAGGCTTGCAGACAGATGTTTTGGCCAATATCACCTTGGCTCTCCTCATCATTACTGGCGGACTTGGTTTTATGGTCTGGTTTGACTTGGCTACTAAATTAGGAGGAAAACAGAAGGGGCTGCACTTTCATACCAAGGTAGTCTTGCTTCTGACAGCTGGCCTCCTCGTCTTTGGGACGGTCACGAGTCTCTGGACGGAGTATAATAATCCTGGAACGATTGGCAATCTTTCCTTTGGCGATAAGCTACTAGTCAGCTTTTTCCAGACAGTCAGCATGAGGACAGCTGGCTTTGCTTCCATCGATTATACGGCTGCTCGTCCAGTAACCCTGTTTATCTATCTGCTCCAGATGTTTTTAGGAGGAGCTCCGGGTGGTACAGCGGGCGGTCTGAAAATTACGACCTTCTTAGTTCTTTTGCTTTTCGCTCGTAAGGAGATTTTGGGCTTGCCACATACTAATCTCGGTCGCAGAACACTGGCTCCTCAGCTGGTGCAGAAGGCTTTTGGTGTGACAGTGATTTTTCAGCTGACATTTCTACTTGGTCTTTTGGCTCTTGGGCTAGTGACCGATAGCAGTCATCGCTTTATTTACCTGATATTTGAGACTGTGTCGGCACTGGCTACAGTTGGTGTGACGGCCAATATCACTACCAGCCTCAATACAGCTGGTATGATTGTGATTATGCTGCTGATGTTTATTGGACGGGTGGGGCCGCTGACTCTTATGGTCAGTCTCAGCCATTATCAACCGAAGAAAGCGACTACCTTGCACTACAGCAAGGCGGACATTATGATTGGATAGGAGAAAAGAAATGGCAAATCAAACAGTTGGAATCCTTGGCTTGGGGATTTTTGGACAGAGTATCATTGAGGCCTTGATTTCTCAAGATGTAGAAATCATTGCGATTGATAATCACGAAGAGACAATCAATCAGTATGAAGACATGATTGCCGTCGGTGTGATCGGGGACATTACTGATATGGAGCTTTTGGAGGCGGCAGACGTTGGTTCCTGTGATACGGTCGTCGTGGCGACTGGAGAAAGTCTGGAATCCAGTGTTCTAGCGGTCATGCACTGTAAGGCTTTGGGCGTTAAAAATGTCATTGCCAAGGTCAAGGATGAAGTAACCCAGCAGGTACTGGAAAAGGTGGGAGCTGATTTGGTTATCCTGCCTGAAGTGGAGGCAGGCATTTCATTGGCCAAGACCATTCTCTTTAACCATTCGATTGAGGTTTTCCAGCTGGATGACGATGTAGTGGTGGCTGAGTTTGAGCTGCCTGCTAGCTGGGTTGGCAAAACAGTTCGTGAAGTAGACGCTCGTAGGCTTTATCATCTCAATATTATTGGCTATCGTCTGACAAAAAATCAGCCTTTGGAAAGTCAGTTTACTCCAGACTTTGTCTGGCCAGCAGGAGTCAGCATTATGGCTGTGACGGATAACCAGCATTTGGATAAATTACGTGAAATAGTGAAGTAGTGGCTAGGAGTCCAATCGGGACCAACTATCAGTAGTTCCTAGGAACTCGGAATCTTACCATAACTTCAGAAAAATAAATACCTAAGAGCTCTTTCAGGGCTCTTTTTTGAACCCTTTTGCAAAATTTGTTATACTATCACTAGAAAAGGAGTGATTTTATGAGCTTAACCAGCCAGATCATTACAGCAGATTTTCCAGATTTGGATAAGGTAGAAGCCTTGAATAATGAAGCTTTCCCAGAAGAGGAAAGGATACCGCTCAGTGAATTTTTACGATATGAGGATCAGGAAGATGCTAATTTTTTCGCCTTTTATCATGAAAAGGAGTTTGTTGGTTTTGCCTTTGCCATTTCCAACGCGCAAGCCTTTTATGTTAGTTTCTTTGCGATTATGCCTCACCTGCGCAGCCATGGCTATGGCGGTGAAATTATTGAAAAGCTGGTCAATTTCTATCAGAGAACCATGATTTTAGAAATCGAGCGTTTAGACGAGCCTTGTGACAATCTTGAGCAACGTCAAGCTCGCTGGGATTTCTATCACAGCAAGGGCTTCCGGTCAGCCAATGCCTTTCTGGAATATGAGGATCTTAGCTTTGAAATCCTTTATCGAGGGGAGTCTTTTGACGAAGAGGCCTATCGGGACATATTCCACCGGCTTCAGGAAGAGAATTATTTTGACTTTGAAATCAAACATAGACGTTTCAGTGATTATTAAAAGGAAGTTCTCTGGAGCTCAATTACGATTTGGAGCAACAAAAGATTGCTTTGTTTTTACTAAATGGAGGTTAGAATGAGACTCTGGCATCAAGCACTGATTCCCAAACTTCCCCGTCCGCAACTGCTTGGCCAGCATCGGGAATGCTGCGCTCTTCGTGGCAATGGCTGGGGCAAGAAACATGCGACCGTTGACTATGTTTTTACTCACTCTCCTTACTTGCTTTATTGCTACCATGAGCTGATTATGGAGGAGATGAGCAAGCGAGGTTATCGTGTGTCTCCAGAGTGGCTGGAGCGGGACTATCGTGGCAAGACTTGTCCAGCCTATGTACATCTGGAAGAAATGGCTGTGGCGAGCCCTATTTACCCCGAGCATGATGCGGCTTACTATGAGGAATGCCTGCAAAATCTCAGAGAAAAAGGCACTGACTTATAGGCTTTTCTGCTGTCTGAGCTAGCTGCCTGTCTTGAGAAAAAGCCAGCAAAATGATACAATAAAACGAATAGTAAAAAGATTAACTGGAGTAAAAATGAATTATTTTAATGTTGGGAAAATCGTCAATACCCAAGGTTTGCAAGGCGAGATGCGGGTTTTATCAGTGACAGATTTTGCGGAAGAGCGTTTTAAAAAAGGCAATAAACTGGCTCTTTTCGATAAGAAAGACCAGTTTGTTATGGATGTGGAGATTGCTAGCCACCGCAAGGCCAAGAACTTTGATATCATCAAGTTCAAGGGCATGTACCATATCAATGATATCGAGAAATTTCGTGATTTTAGTCTGAAAGTAGCCGAAGAAGACTTGGCTGATTTGGAAGATGGGGAGTTTTACTACCATGAGATTATCGGTCTTGAAGTCTATGAAAATGACGTTCTACTTGGTACGATAAAGGAGATTCTCCAGCCAGGGGCCAATGATGTCTGGGTAGTCAAGCGTAAAGGCAAACGTGATTTGCTGCTGCCTTACATTCCGCCGGTGGTGCTGGGAATTGACATCGAGCAAGGTCGGGTTGATGTAGAGATACCGGAAGGACTGGACGATGAAGATTGATATTTTGACCCTCTTTCCGGAGATGTTTGCGCCCTTGGAGCACTCGATTGTGGGCAAAGCGCGAGAAAAAGGCCTCTTGGAAATCAATTATCACAATTTCCGAGAAAATGCGGAAAAATCTCGGCATGTGGATGACGAGCCTTATGGTGGCGGTCAGGGCATGCTGCTGCGAGCTCAGCCTATTTTTGATGCCTATGATGCCATTGAAAAGAAGCAGCCGCGCGTGATTTTGCTGGATCCTGCCGGACGAACCTTTGACCAATCCTATGCTGAGGAACTGTCTAGGGAAGAGGAATTGATCTTCATCTGTGGCCATTACGAAGGTTATGATGAGCGGATCAAGACCTTGGTGACGGACGAGATTTCGCTGGGTGACTATGTGCTGACCGGAGGAGAATTGGCGGCTATGACCATGATTGATGCGACAGTTCGCCTGATTCCAGAGGTTATTGGCAAGGAAGTCAGTCACACGGATGACAGCTTTTCGTCTGGACTCTTGGAGTATCCTCAGTACACTCGTCCTTATGACTATCGGGGCATGGTCGTTCCAGAAGTGCTCATGAGTGGGCACCACGAGAATATCCGCAAGTGGCGTCTCTATGAAAGTCTGAAAAAAACCTATGAGCGTCGTCCGGACTTGCTGGAAAACTATGAATGTACAGCCGAAGAAGCTAAAATGTTGGAAGAAATTCGAGCCAATAGTAGGGATAGTGAACACTAGTCCTTTCTATAAAATAGCAAAATTTATATATCGATTTTTCAAAGCCACGTTTGTGGCTTTTTTTATTTGGATGAAGGGCTGGAAAATTTTTGAAAAAATTCAAACTTCCTTCTTGACAGAAAAAATAAAAAGGAGTATTATCTTAACTAGTTAATAAACCGGTTAATAAATCAAGCTATTTTTGAAAGCAATTCATGGGAAAGAATGTTTTGAAAATAGTTCTTTCTTTGAATGATTGCTAAACTGGTTAAGGAGTTGAAATGAAAATCAAAAAAGTTTTGATAGCTTTAAGTCTAGTCTTGCTGGGGCTTGGCCTTGCCGCTTGTAGTAAAAAGGAAGCAAGCGGTGCTGCTAGCAAACGCGGGCTCAATATTGTCACGAGTTTTTACCCGATTTATTCAATGGTCAAAGAAGTCTCAGGAGATTTGAATGATGTCCGGATGATTCAGTCGGGTGCAGGGATTCATGAATTTGAGCCGTCAGCCAGCGATGTAGCGGCTATTTATGAAGCAGATGTCTTTGTGTATCATTCGCGGACTTTGGAGTCTTGGGCTGGTAGTCTGGATCCTAGTTTACAAAAGTCCAAAGTAGCGGTCGTAGAAGCCAGTAATGGGATGCAGTTGGACAAGGTGGCCGGTCTAGAAGAAGTGTCCGCTGAGGAAGGGATTGATGAAAAGACCCTCTATGATCCACATACTTGGCTGGATCCAGAAAAAGTGGCAGAAGAGGCGCAACTCATCGCTCAAGAATTGTCCAAGCTAGATAGTAAAAATGCGGCTACCTATCAAAAAAATGCTCAAAAATTTTCAGAGAAGGCAAAGGCTCTGAGCAAAAAATATCAAGGAGTCTTTAGCGAGCTAGATGAAAAAACTTTCGTGACCCAGCATACAGCCTTTTCTTATCTAGCCAAGCGTTTCGGTCTCAAGCAACTGGGGATTTCAGGCATTTCGCCAGATCAAGAGCCTAGTCCAAGGCAGTTGACGGAGATACAAGATTTTATCAAGACCTATAAAGTCAAGACGATTTTTGTTGAGAGCAATGCTTCTTCTAAGTTGGCTGAAACCTTGAAGAAGGCGACAGGAGTCAACCTAAAGGTGCTAAATCCTCTCGAAGCAGATCCTGAAAATGATAAGACCTATCTTGAAAATTTAGAAGATAATTTAGAAATTTTAGCCAAAGAATTAAAACATTGAGGTGATGTATGAAAAAGAAATATATTATTAGTTCAGTTGCGGCACTAGCTACACTTGGTGTGTGCGGCTATGCGATCATGCAGTATCAAGCAGATAAGCCACAAGAACAAGCAAGAAATCGAGTTGCCTATGTAGAAAAGAAATCTGCAAATAAGAAGGACAATAAATCTCAAAAAGCTGAGAAATTGACACCTGAGCAGATTCAGGCCAAAGAAGGCATTACTGCTGAGCAGATCGTTGTCAAGATTACGGATCAAGGCTATGTGACTTCACATGGCGATCACTATCATTACTATAATGGCAAGGTTCCCTTTGATGCAATTCTAAGTGAAGAGTTGATCATGCGGGATCCAAACTATCAATTGCAGGAATCAGATATTGTCAACCAAGTGAAAGATGGCTATATTATCAAGGTTGCAGGCAAATATTACCTATATCTGACCAATGCCAAAGAAACCAGCAATGTTCGTTCAGTTGATGAAATCGCACGGCAAAGACAGATTCATCCTAGCAAGGAAGAAGGCGAAGGCGGTTCAGAAGCTAAATCGAGTCAAACTGTTAGCAGAAAAACACAAGACTTCAGTCGTCCAAGTGCCGCTTATGCTGCAGGAAAGAGAACCTATCAAGCAGAAGGCACTGCATCGAGTCGGAGCAATGGCGCCTATACAACAGATGACGGCTATGTTTTCAGTCCATCTGATGTGATTTCGGATACAGGAGATGGATTCCTTGTGCCACATGGTGGTCATATGCATTATATTCCTAAAAGTGATCTGTCGCCAGGTGAATTAGCGGCTGCCCAAGCCTACTGGGATTCCTTGCAGCGAGGCAAGCAAGCAGCTACTCCAGCTGAAAATCCTACTACAGGGGGAGAAGCTTCTGCTCCTACAGCTAAAGCATCGGAAAATCAACATGCAGGAACTGGGACTAAGCCAGCGGATCAAGCTGACAAGGGACAGACTGCTAAGCCAGCTCAACCGTCCAAACCTGCCCAATCAGATGCTGGGCACGGAGCTAAACCAGCTGAAAAAGCAGAAGATGCACCATCAAGTTACCAAACCTTACTTGAGAAACTCTACCATACACCAAAAGAAAAACGCTATGTTGAAAAAGATGGGCTTGTCTTTGATCCAAGTAAAATCGTTAGACGGACCGCAGAAGGAGTGGCCATTCCACATGGAAATCACTACCACTTTATCCCTTACAGCAAACTGTCTGCCCTAGAAGAAGAAATAGCTCGAAACATTCCTGTTGCTGGTCAGAAGACTTATCCTAAGGCTGCTGCAAGTACACCAAGCCAGCCTAGCCAACCAGCAAATCCAAGCCAGCCAGCCAAACCAGCTGATAAAGATGAGCACGACCATGGTTTCCATGCTGAACATGTTATTTCAAAAGATGAGGAAGGTTATGTTGTCCAACACGGCGGCCATGCACATTATTTCTTCAAAAAAGATTTGACCAAAGATCAGATTGCAGCGGCAGAAGCTAACCTTGCCAAGCACAAGGATACAAGCCAGTCTAGTCAAGTCAGCACAGAATATGACCGTTTTTCTCGTGACGCCAGTGACGAAGAGAAAATCGCTTATATTTCTAAGACTTATGGCGTACCGCGTGAAGCAATCAAGATTTCAAAAGGTTTCTTTGTCTTTAATAATCCAGATCAAGACTACGATCCGACACATATCCATCCATACGCTGTTCGAAAAGAGCACGTTCGGATTCCTCTAGAAACTGGAAATCCAGAGCTGGACTTCCTGAACGAGCTTTATACAACAGCCTTGCGTTCAGGTCTGTCTCCATACAGTATTCAGGTTGAAAATGGTCAGTTTGTCATTCCGCATGGAGATCACAACCACTACATCCGTGTCCAATCCAAAGGATTGAATCTAGGCATGAAGAACAAAATCCCAGCCTTACAATCAGCTTATCAAGCAGGAGGCTATGATGAAAAGGCTGTTCTTGAAAAGGTAGATGCCCTCTTGGCAGCTAGCCGAACCATTTATGCTAAAGACTTGCTCATGCAGCGTCGAATCGAGCTAGCTCTCGGTAATTTTGTAGAAACTATGAAGCAATTGCCAAGCAACTCAACAGAGGGATATTTGGCAAGCCTGAATCAATTTGATAAGCACTACATTCATGTTGACGAGAAAGCGAAAACGGAAGAGCTGACAGAAGTTGATAAAAAATATCAAGAATTGGTTGACAAGATCAAACGTTTGGAAACAGACAGCTACAATGTGAATAAAACCAACTTGCTCAGTGAATTGCAGACAGCTAAGGTACAAAAAAATGAAGCTAAGATGGCTGAGATTGAGCAACTATTGGAAAGTCTGCAAGATTATCAAGACCGAACAGGAGTGACCTCCGTTGAGTATCTCAAAGCTTTCTATCTTGCGGTTGATGATGCTCGTTTGCAGCCAGAACTTCGTAAGAAAGTTGCTGATTTGACGCTCAAGCTTTATAAATCTCAGGCCTTTATCGAAGCGGTCGATCTGAAAGCTCTTTTCTTGGAACTCTATCAAACCAAGCTAGAAGTTGATAAGGCTCTGGCAAGTGGTGAGGCTGCTTCAGCCAAGGATAAAACGGTTCTGGATACCGAAAAGCTGGACGATCACAGTTATAAGACGGCTATCTATGGTTTCTTGAAAGAATTGTACGGAGAATTTGCACCACAGCCTACAGAGGAAATCTCAGAAGAAACTCTCCAAGCTCTCTTCCAAAAAGGTCAAGAACTTTTGGAAAAAGTAACGGATTCGACTCTGCAAGAAAATTATCAAAAGCAACTCGCAGCACTTGGAACTGATTTGCAAGAAGCCCGCAAAGATAGAGAAACAATCTTAGCAGAAACGAAAACGCTCTTGACTCAAATCGTTGAAACATTAAAAGAACAGCAGACATCTGCAGCGCTCAAGGATAAAGAGACCTATCTGAAAATTTACAATTTGCTGATGTCCGCCCACAAGATGCTTGAGGAACAACAGGGGACAGATGAGCAATTTGCTAAGGTAGATGCTCTATTGGATAAATTATCCGATCCGAGTGTGGATAAAGCAGCCTTGCTAGCCGAAGCAGAAGCCTTCTTTAATCAGCTTCAAGCCAACAAGCCAGCTCCGACTGAGGCTAAAACTGAGACGGAGGCTAGTCTGACTGAGGAGACTAAGGAAGAAAAAACTAGCGAGTCTACTAAAGAAACAGTGGAAGAGTCAAGCTCCCCAGCCACTCCTAAAGTAGAAGAAGCGAATGCACCAGCTTCTTCAGAAAAAGAGGCTGACAGTCAAGTGACACCAGAAGAAAATAAGCAGTAAAGATTTTTTCGAAATAAATGGAATAAGGAGCGGAAGAAGCTAGAAAACGCTTTAAATCCGCTCTATTTCCACTTTATTAGGATGAAGCGTTCGATTTTTGTCATAGAATTGTAATAAAATTTCTATTTAAATGATATGGTTTTGACTGGTTTAACCAGTCATTTTATGTTAGTATTATAGCATAGGACTAAAATATGAAATGATACATGTGCTATTAGAAGGAGATGTCTATGGACAAGAAAATTGGTAAATCCGTTGTAGCGACTGGCATTGCAGCGACAACGATTATTTCTGGTGCGCTCAGCCATCAGGTAAAAGCGGATGAACTCGTTGAGTCAACGGCTACGAAACCAAAGGCAACAGCAGTTACCGAGAAACCAATTACGACAGCGGATGTAGCAGAAGCCAAGGAAAAAGCAGATGCTGCCAAGAAAAATGTAAATCAGCAACAAGAGCAAACTAAGAAAGCTGAAGCAGACCTCGAAGGAGCTAAAGCTGCAGTTTCAGAGGCTCAAGAGAAAGTAACTACTGCTACTGAGAATGAAAAGGTAGCAACTGAAGAAAACATTTCTCAAGCAGAAAACAGTGTTAAAAAAGCTGAAGAAGAAGTTACAGCAAAATCAGAAACTGTCAAAGAAGCAGAGACTGCAGTCCAGGAAGCAAGTCAGGCAGTTAAAGACCAAGAAAATACAATTGCTGGTCAACAATCATTGGTGGATGTGGCAGAATCTGAACTAAACAAAGCTAAAGAACCAGTTCATGCAGAAACTGCAGCTGTAGAAACTGCTAAAAATCAGGAAAATCAAGCTCAAACAGCTGTGGAGCATGCTAAAAATGAACTAGCAAAAGCAGAACAAGAAGCAAACGCTGCGCCACAAAATCAGGCAGAAATCCAAAACAAAATCAATCAAACTCAGGCTAAGTTAGAGCAGACTAAGCAATTGATTGCTGCAACAAATACAGAGTTGGTGCATGAACAGAAAAACGCAAGTACGGCGCCAGTTGATTTACAGAATACGACCTATTCGCAATTTTTAGAGAATCTTCGAGATAATTCGAATAACGAAGCTGTAAGAAATGCTGCAGCTGATGCTTTAGCCCTTTACAAGCGTGGTCAGAATGAATTCAAGATCACTGTCGGTTCAGATCCATCTAGCCCAGCTAGCTTGGAAAATAACTTGCAGGCTTTGGAATTGGTTAAGGCTATCAATGCCTACCGTCGTAATGCAGGACTGCCAGAACTTTTGGTGGATCCATATGCCAATGTTGCCAGCCAGATTCAGACCTTGTACTTTGAAAAGGCTAACTGGCACATGGGCAAGCTGATTGGCAATGAAAACGTGGCAATCAGCTTCAATCCTCAAGGTGCAGTTAATTTCTGGCATAGTGAAAAGGCCCTGTATCAGAAGATTGCTGCTCAATACGGTCTGCCAACTGATGAAAGACAACTGGATGCCAATGCCATTTATATGAAGGTGGGGCCTAACGTCTTTGCGCAAATCGGTCACTATGTCCAAATGATGGATAACAAGGCCAATGCAATCTCTGCTGCTTATGACACTTATCCAAATCAGTTTGGAACTCCATACGGAACTTCAGAAGTTGGATTCCATAATGTTCGGAATTTTAATCAAAGAGTTAATAATGGTACACTGCTAACAGTTGAAGCGATGGAGAAACTTCTTCGCAGTGGCGGTAGTCGTGGGGCTGCTTCAAGTGCTAATGTGACAGCCTTGAAGAATCGTTTGGCAGAGTTGCAAGCTCAGAAAGTTAGCCAAGAGTCTAGCCTGAATCTTTTAAATAATCAGTTGACAGATTCATACAAAGCACAGAAAAATCGTGCGGCTGCTGTTGTAAAAGCCAAACAGAATCTTGAAGCTGCTGAGAAAGGTCTAGCCCTGACTCAACAAAACTTGTCAGATAAAAAGACTGCTTTGAGATCAGCGACAGCGAGAATCGCATCTGCCCTCTCTCCATACCAAGCTAAATTGCAAAAGGCCCAAGCAACCTTGGAAGAGGCTAAAAACCAACTTGCAGCCTTGAAGACGGCTGAAGAAAACAAGAATAAGGCCTTAGAAGCAGCTAAAGCTGAATTGGTCGCTGCTCAAAATCGTGTAGCAGCGGCTCAGAAGAAAGTTGCAGATCTGAAAACAGCTCCACAACAATTGGAAAAAGCTAAGCAAGACTTGGCTACAGCAGAGGCTGACCTGAAGGCTAAACAAGTTGTTGCTGAGACTGAGAATGCAAAATTAGTTGATTTGCAAACAATCTACAATGAGTTGCTAGCAAATTACAATTATTTGCTAGACCTTCTTCCAAAAGAAGTGCGCCAAGCCCTAGTATCTGCCACTACAACTACCTATCAAGCAAATGGTGGACTTAATTTTGCAGCAGCAGGTGCAGGTAGTCAAACAGTTCTGACTTCGAATGCAAATTCAGTTTCTCAAGATGAGAAGGATGCATCGGTTGAAACATTGGCTAACGTAGCTACTAAAGCTCAGCCAAAAACTGATAATAATACTAATGCTCCAGCGACTCCTAAAGCTTCGCCTAGCCAGTCAGTTGTCCTTCCTAATACAGGAACGGAAGCGGAACAATTAGCCTTCCTTGGAATGACTCTCGGTGCAGCTCTTCTCGCAGGTGCAGTGAAACATCGCCGTAGAAAAACTTTATAGCAGATAACAGTGAAGTGAGTGTTACAGCTCGCTTCATTTTTTATTGGTGAATTAGTTTGATTGAAAAAATTGTGGAAGAAAATTTTTTGAGACTAAAATAATTCTTAATTTAGCTAGAAAACATTCCTTTTATCTGCTTTTCAGGGGATATCATGTTATAATAGCAGAGGATTTTATACAAAGAGAGGAACTTATGACTAAAAAAGCTATTCTAATGATGACCTTTGGATCGCCAGAGGGTTATACTTTTGAGGATATTGCAGAATTTTTCACGAATATCCGTCGTGGTGTGCGACCTACTGATCAGGAGATTCAGCACCTTCATGATAATTATCAGCGTATTGGTGGCAGCCCCCTGCAACGCATCACGCGGACAGAGGTTGAGCTGGTGAAGGAAGCTTTAAAAGGAGAGTATGCTGTCTATTTTGCTAATAAATTTTCTCGCCCCTTTATTCCAGATGTTATTAAGCAGATGGAGGATGACGGGATTGAGGAATGTATCTGCTTGATTTTAGAACCGCATTATTCTTTTTACTCTGTCATGGGGTATGAAAAATTTATTACGAGCCAGACAATTAAATTCCATATTATCAAAGAATGGTATCAGGCTGAGGATTTGCTTCGCTTTTGGGAGGAAGAAATCAGGAAAATCTTGCAAACGCAAGTCAAAGATGAAAGTTTTAAGGTCATCTTCTCAGCTCATAGTGTACCAGTCTTGGCGCTTGATTTTGAAGATCCATATATTGATCAGATTATTGAAAACTCACAGTTAATTGCACATCGGCTGGGCTTGGCTCCATCTGAATATACCAATACCTGGCAGAGCGAAAGCGATATTGGCTTGCCGTGGATCAAGCCAGATGTCTTAGAATATCTCCGAGATCAAACGAACCACCCGCAACATTATATCTTTGTCCCAATTAGTTTCATCAGCGAACATATCGAGGTACTGTTTGATAATGACGTGGAGTGTCAGGAATTGTGCCAAGAACTCGGTGTGGCTTATCATCGTCCACCAATGCCTAACACAGACTCCCGTTTGATTGATGCATTATTAGCAACTATTCGTCAGCATGAAACAGAAGAGCTTCGATACATGCACCCAGAAGAAACAACCTTTGACGAATTGGCCCCTTCAGAAGAAAGTAATCAAATCTTAAGCGAAACAGAAGAACTTCAGATGCCTGAATTTGTCAAAAAGTTAATAGAGAAAAAGGGCAGAGAAAATGTCAAAATGCCTTATTTCATAAAGAAAATGTTAGAAAAAAGGGCGCAAGAATCAAAGTAAGTCTAGCCTAGAAATAAACATTTGTAACAGTGCATGTTCTAGGAAAATGAAAAATTTCTATTGAAAAGATAGGGTTTTGGAGAAATATGTCTACAAACAAGCTAATTCAATCCAAGCTGGAACTGTTGCCGACTAGTCCCGGCTGTTACATTCACAAGGATAAAAATGGCACCATTATCTATGTCGGCAAGGCTAAAAATCTGCGCAATCGGGTCCGTTCTTATTTCCGTGGCAGCCACGATACCAAGACGGAGGCTCTGGTTTCCGAGATTGAGGATTTTGAGTTTATTGTCACCGAGTCCAACATTGAGGCTTTGCTTCTGGAAATCAATCTAATCAAGGAAAACCAGCCCAAGTACAATATCATGCTCAAGGACGATAAGTCCTATCCATTTATCAAGATTACCAACGAAACCTATCCGCGCCTAATCATCACGCGCCAAGTCAAAAAAGACGGCGGACTTTATTTTGGTCCTTACCCCGATGTTGGTGCGGCCAATGAAATCAAGCGCCTGCTCGATCGAATTTTTACGTTCAAAAAATGTACCAATCCACCTGCAAAAGTCTGCTTTTATTATCACTTGGGGCAATGTGAAGCCCATACGATTTGCAAGCGGGATAGCCAGTATTTCAAGAATATGGCTCAGGAAGTGTCGGACTTTCTCAAAGGTCAGGACGATAAAATTATCGATGAGCTCCGTGATAAGATGAATAAAACAGCTGCAGCTATGGAGTTTGAGCGAGCGGCTGAATACCGCGACCTGATTCAGGCTATTGGGACCTTGCGTACCAAGCAGCGGGTCATGGCCAAGGATTTGCAGAATCGCGATGTTTTTGGTTACTATGTGGACAAGGGCTGGATGTGCGTGCAGGTTTTCTTTGTCCGCCAGGGCAAACTAATTGAGCGTGATGTCAATCTTTTCCCCTATTACAATGATCCCGACGAAGATTTCCTGACCTATATTGGCCAGTTTTATCAGGAAAAATCCCACCTCAAGCCCAATGAAATCTTAATTCCAGCAGACATTGATGAAGAAGCTGTTCGGGCTATGGTGGATACCAAAGTAGTCAAGCCTCAGCGAGGCGAAAAGAAGCAGTTGGTCAATCTGGCTATTAAGAATGCTCGGGTCAGCCTCCAGCAGAAATTTGATCTTTTGGAGAAATCCGTTGAGAAAACGCAGGGCGCTATCGAAAATCTAGGGAAGCTCCTCAACATTCCGACGCCGGTTCGGATTGAGTCTTTCGATAACTCCAATATTATGGGAACTAGTCCCGTATCAGCTATGGTGGTCTTTGTCAATGGTAAGCCTAGCAAGAAGGATTACCGCAAATACAAAATCAAGACCGTAGTAGGGCCGGACGACTACGCCAGTATGCGAGAGGTTATCAAGCGCCGCTATAGTCGGGTGATTCGTGACGGTCTGACGCCACCAGATCTGATTGTCATTGACGGAGGACAAGGCCAGGTCAATATTGCTAAAGAAGTTATCCAGAACCAGTTGGGGCTTGATATTCCCATCGCTGGACTGCAAAAGAATGACAAGCACCAGACCCATGAATTGCTCTTTGGCGATCCTCTTCAAGTCGTAGAACTGTCCCGTAATTCTCAGGAATTTTTCCTCCTCCAGCGCATCCAAGATGAGGTCCACCGCTTCGCCATTACCTTCCACCGCCAGCTTCGGTCTAAGAATTCCTTCTCATCGCAACTCGATGGTATCGAAGGTTTGGGACCAAAACGCAAGCAAAATCTCATGAAGCATTTCAAATCTCTGACTAAGATTAAAGAAGCCAGTGTCGATGAAATCGTCGAAGTGGGCGTGCCGCGAGCAGTGGCGGAGGCTGTGCAGGCAAAACTCAATCAAACAGAGCCATCCCGACCTTTGTTAGAAGTGGCGGAACCTATTGTAGGCATAGATTGAAAGAAAAATTTATCTTTTAGAGAGATTCAGATACAGCTTTCAAGTACTCATCGATATTGCTCAACCAGATTGATGGAGGATATTTTTGATGCCAGTAGTGAAAAGAGGTAGATATGTTAAGAATTTTCCCATTTAAAACCGATGGTGTCATAACTGAAATAGAACAATTGGAGAAAAATTATTCTATTTCTTTGCCTGAAAAATATAAAGAATTTTTATTAAAGTATAATGGCGGAGATACGATTGATACAAGATTTAAAATTGAGAAAATTCGTTCAGATATCCACTCGTTTTATGGTTTCTCATTGGCTAACCATTTTAGTAATTTTAACTATCTAGTCGAAAAAGGCTTTTTAGAAGATTTTATTGAAAATCATTATCTACCCATAGCTAAAGATAGTTTTGCTAATAATATTTTACTTGGCATCAGCGCTAGTACTTATAATAAAATAGGATTTTATGATCATGAAAAGCAAACGTATATCTCATTCACTATCGATTTTACTGAATTTCTAAAAAAGATAAAAAGTCCTGTTGTTCATATTCCATCCATTGAGGAGCGAATGAAAGAAATGGAAGAAATTGGAAGTCCTGTTGTAGTGGATGATGAGTTAAAAGCTTTATGGCAAGAAGAAATCGATGAATTTGCAGGCCGAGAGCAAGTGATTGTTAAGCTGTAATACTATTCTTTACTAGCTTTATTGATTTTTGACTTTCCGAGTTTATTCTGCTTTTGCGAAAGATGGGCAAGATGGTCTTAAAAATCAAGTGCCTTAAGTAAAATGGCCCTTCAAATGGAATATATGCAACAAAGATTACAAGCCAGAAATTAAAAAGAAGAGGAAAATAAGATGAGCTTAATGATCCATGCACTAGGTCGTGCTAGTGATAAGGAAATAAAAGATTTGGAAGAGAAATACAACCTAACTCTTCCAGAAGATTATAAAAACTTTTTGAAAGAAAACAATGGTGGACGATGTCCTTCCTATAAGTTTGAAAATTCTATTGAGATAAAGAACATCAATGAAGAAATTAATATTGTTGTTTTATATGGGATTAAGACTGGCGTAAAAAACTCTGATATAGAAGATTGGACCGATGAATATTTAGATGATCTTTTTTCTCATTCAATAATTATAGGCAATTCCTTGCAACATGGTTTTCTAGTTTTCTGGTTGAGTGGTGATGAGGATGAAGGTATCTATTACTATGATGATACATATAATCTAGAAGCTTCAAGTGATGAAAACAATGCCTATTTTCTAGCTCGCACTTTTACCGAATTTCTAGAATTAGTCCAAAATTAATGTTAAAATGGGAGGGATAATGTGTAGTCCCTCTTTTTATTCAGTAATTATTTTAAAAAATAGTGGATTGATTGAATTAAAACTTCACAAGATAGTACAAAATTTGGAGTTAGAAATGTTAAGAATTTTTCCTTACGATACAGAAGGTGTAGATCAGGCTATAGCGGATTTTGAAGATGAGTTTACAATCAAGTTTCCAGAAAAATATAAAGAATTTCTACTTAAATATAATGGTGGGAATAGCTTACAAACTAGTTTTAGTATAAATCGTAAAACTTCAGACATTCGAGCATTTTATGGATTTAATAAAGCGAGCCAATACAATAATTTCCAATATTTGATTGATAATGGTTTTTTAGAAGAAGTTTTAGAAAGAGGCTTTATTCCCGTAGCGAAGGATAGTTTTGGGAATTCTATTCTTCTTGGTGTTACAGACAAAAATTTCAATCAGCTAGCTTTTTTTGACCATGAAGGTCAGCTCGTGCAGCCTTTAGAAATCAATTTTGAAGACTGGGTGGCTAAACTTACAAGCAAAAAGAAAAAAATTCGCACGATTGAAGAAAGAATCGCTGATATGAGAGCCGTAGGCAGTAAAAAAGAAATTACACCTAGATTAAAGGAAATCTGGCAAGAAGAAATTGATAAGTATGCTGGTCGTGAGCAAGTGATTGTTAAGTTGTAGTCTTATTTGATTTAATGAGAGTGGGACAGAAATCGGCAATTCGTTAGAATTCGCTTTCGTCGTCCCACCTCCGCACAGTTGAGTAGGGCTGTAAAAGCTAGCGTAGTAGAGCCCACTCAACCACTGCGTCTTGCTCGACAATCCAAAGACAATTGAGAGGCTAGGACTTTTGTCCCAGACTCATTTTTATTTTTTCGAAAGTTTCTGTTATACTAGATTTGTTCATCATTGACCTTCTAAGCTAGACCCCTGAAGGAACTAGCACTATCAATCTATCTCAGTCAAAGATGGATAATTTATCGGAACATATTTCTATCATGAAAGAAGAATAAAATGACAATTGAGAAAGAGTTAAATAAAATAGCAGAAAGCATTTCATTGATTCAAACGAGCCAAGCTGAGGTGCCGTTTTCAGAAGAGGCTTTAGAAGACTTTACAGACTATTTAAGATACTATATTCCAAATCATGTAGGTTGGATACAAAAGGGAAATGAAAAGCTGGTTCAGTCCCTTACAAAAGACAATCAGTTGGATAGAGAAGCAATTTCACAGATGATAGTAGGTCTACACAATCTATCTTTGGATTTTGAGGAATTATGTGACATATTGCTTAAACTTTCCGATGAAATAGATAGAAAAAGCTGAAATTCAAGTATGCTGACTTTCAAGGTCAAAGAAAAGGAGGAAAAATGCTAAGAATTTTTCCATTTGATAAAACAGGTGTTTCAGAGGCAGTGGTTCAATTTGAAAAAAATCATGACATTTTGTTGCCGGAAGAATATAGAACCTTTTTAATAAACTATAATGGTGGAAATACCTTACAGACAAGCTTTAAAATAAAGAAAGAGAGTTCTGATATTCGAGCCTTTTATGGCTTTGAAAATGCTGATTACGAATACAATTTCCAGTATTTCCTTGACCATGATTTTCTATCCGAGCATATTCAAGCTGGCTACCTACCGATTGCAGAGGATAGTTTTGGTAATTATATTCTTTTGGGAATTTCTAAACAAAATTATAATATCATAGCATTTTTTGATCATGAAAAACAAAAAACGATTCCCTTCCATCTTTCGTTTAAAGAATTTCTGGCCACTATTAAAAGTAAAGTGTGTAAGATTAAATCTATTGACGAAAGAATTCATAAAATGAAAGAGGTAAATAGTCCAGTCATTGTTGACGATGAATTGAAAGCAGTCTGGCAAGAAGAAATCGATAGGTATGCTGGTCGTGACCAAGTGATTGTTAAGCTATAGTCTTATTTCGTTTAATGTGATAACCTGACGTTATCACATTTTCATTTTTCCTAGAGTTTTTGTTATACTAGTTTTATTGGACATTGATTTTTAACAACCTGCCTATTTTGCGAGAGGCAGATATTGTTTTGAAGTCAAATACTTTCCTGAATAGAATGAACTAAAGGATACTTATGAAACAATTATTGCAAGAGTTAACAACCCTTTATTCCAAATTAAATTCCCATTATAATGAGCATTTAATAAATCCAGAGCAGATAGCGGATGTTTATGATGACATTCATGAAGATTTCCAAGAAGACTTCGATAATCTTGCCAGAGGGCTTGCTACAATGAAGAACTTAGACTTAGAATCAATACATGATACTGCTAATCAAGCTTATCTAAATGGGATGTATGATATCTATACTTCATTGCTAAATATTGAAAATTATATAGCTGATTTAAGGGAGATTCACATTCAAATTTCAAAGAAGATTAGAGAAATCAATGGCGAAATTGTTGATGAAGATGTGACTGGCAGAGAAGATAGAAAATGAGTTTACTCGGTGAATGGATAATTTTAAAAAGGAGCAGTCATGCATAAATTTATTACCAAAATAAAGTCAGATAATAGCGATACGAAAATTTTGAAAATAATTAGAGATTTCAGTCATGAGCCAATCGGAGCAATCAAGGAAAAAATGACTCATCATATGGCTGTGCTTGAAACAGAATATCTGAATTTAGAGCGCCTAAAGAGCTTTAAAAAGACAGTAGAAGAGATAATAGAATTGGGTGGGGAGCTTCAATTATTCCTTGAAGATGAAAAGGTAACCATGCAATTTTTGAGTCATGTCATTGAGTCACAAGAAGATACCAAAAATCAAATTGAGGAAGACGATTTCTATATGTTCGATGATGCGAAGTAATGGTTCCGACTTTCCAATATAGAAATAATGCGGAATTGTTCCCTCTCAGTCAAGATTGTGGTCTTTGAAGATAGAAGTAGATGATAAATATATAAGGAAAGTAGAAAGTGAAAGAAGTACTAGAAAATTTGCATCAGGTATGCTCAACACTTAATGATAAATTTAATGGAAAACTGCTTGATCAGGAGAAGTTAAATGATTTTTTGGAGGACATTCGTGATGACTGGAATTCAAGTTTTGAACAAAAGGTGGTCTTCAGATCTTGGAAAGTCAGGTTGAATCAATTGAATCTTCAAGAAATAGAGCCTATACAAAAGGGATTCTTGAAATTTTTTGGGGACTGAGACGACTAGAGGTTTTATTGGATGATGCTGATGACTTGCTGGTAGCCCTAAATAAGAAATTGATGTTTGAAAGCGGAGAAACATCCGAGGAAGAATACCTAGATGATGGAATCCTAAATGTTAAATATCTGGATGAAGATGGTGACTCAGATTAAATCACTTTTCTCGCATAACTAAAGATGGGTTTACCGAGTGAAGGAATGCTTTTAATGGAAGATGTTTATAAAGGAGCGAGTGGTGTCAATAATCTACGCAAAGGTCAAAATGTCAGATAATATCTTACAGGCATGTAAAATAATGAGGAAACATAGCACTTTGCCAATTGGTGAAATCAAGACGAGAATAGAGAGAAATGAGACTTTGTTAGAAAGTGATTATCTGGATCTAGACCAGTTAATAGTTATGCAAGAAATTCTTGTCAGTCTCATAGGTTTAGGTGCAGAGATTAACTTGTACAAAGGACAAGCTGAAGTGGACATGGTATTTCTAAACAATACCATTGAAACCTATAAAAATATTGCGATTGACAGAGAAAAACTAGATGGACTAATGCTCGATAGTGAGGTATAAAAGCTATAAATTCCAGCATCAGTAGCATTTTTAGAATAAGCTTAAAATTTTTAATATCGCGACTTTCAGTATAAATAGAGGTGAGAATATGGAGACTGAAAATACAGTATCAATTTGGGTTGGAAATTTTGCAAGTAGGGAAGAGCTGGATACCTATATCGACTTAAGATATGATGATGACGGAGAAATCGTCAGTTCCAAGTTTTATGACGCTTTTCAAATTGATATCGATGATATTGACGACTACCTAATTGAAAAAGAATATTTTGATTCAAGATTTTTAAATGTATATGATCATTTAATCGATGCCTCATATGCAGATGTTGTCATAGATAATTTAAAGAAGATTGAAGATGACTTAGCTATACCTGAAAGCAATTCCATTATTTTGTTTTACAATTATAAATATTGTGGGCTAGTCAAAGAGCAGCCCAATATCAAATTTATTGCGACAGTTGATTATAGATAGGTGTAGGATAATGAATGAGCTAGTAACGAGATATATCAACTTTTGTGAGAAGTTAAATCAGAACTGCAATGGAAATCTCTTGAGTGATGAGATGCTAGATGATTTAAAAAGCTGTGAAAAAGCTATAAATGAATGTTTGAATCAATTAAATAGCGGGCTTGGCTTGTTAGAAAAAAAGAAAAATGAAATTTCATTATCTCAAGATCCCTCTTATACATCTGGATTTGTAGATATCTTTTTAGCTCTGGACGGTCTGGAGGATGCATTTTCTGAACTAAAACACATGTCAATAGCAATGAATAAACACTTTATGTATGAAAGTGGAGAAATATCCGAGGAAGAATTCCTGAATGATGGTATTTTAAATGTAGAAATAGTGGATGCAGGAGATGAAGAATGAAGCTAGATACTAGAGTTGAAAAAGCCTTAATCGAAATCAACTTTGTAAAGAGATATGAAGCATTGTCCCATACATTTAGTAGGGCTAGAACTCCGAAAGAAGAAGCTTTGGATTATTTTGACGGTGATTTTTTGATGGAAATAATCAATTCCTTAGGTTATGAAGTGAAATTTAGCAAAAAAGAGTATTTTTTCGCGCTAAAAAAGGAAAAAAAATGGTCAATATGAATTCGGCTTTAAATTTTCTTTGGAATATGGAATGGTAGAATTCATCTGGGATTTAAAAGATTCGAACCAAAATGTCTTGCTAGGGACTAATTTGTTTACCATTATAAGATTGCTAACTTCAGCTGACAATAAGATGATGGATCCCATTATTTCCGACTATGTTGATTTTCGAGATGTCATGAAAATCGCTTTTGACATGTATGAGGATTTCAAGCAGGCCTTTTTGAAGGTTGCTGCAGGAGATGAAGAATGAAGCTAGATACTAGAGTCGAACAAGCTTTAATAGAAATCAATTTCGTAGAACGATATGAAAATATTTCTAAAAAATACAATAGGGAGAGAACCCCAAAAGGCCAAGAATTAGATTATTTTGACGGTGATTTTCTGATGGAAATTGTGGAATTATTATGCTACAAAGCTCAATATGATAAACGAGAAGGCTTTTTCCATATTGACTTGGAGGAAATCGGAAATTTTCGTTTTGGCTTTCATTTTGCTCTTGAGTATGGTCGATTAGAATTGATTTGGGTTGTTTATGAAGGAGATAAGGTTGTCCTTGGTTCTCCTTGGACTAGATATCCAAGGTTGATGATTGTGCGTGATTATATTATAAAACAGCCAATTATTTCCGACTATGTTGATTTTCGAGATGTCATGAAAATCGCATTTGACATGTATGAGGATTTCAAGCAAGCATTTTTGAAAGCTGCTGCAGGAGATGAAGAATGAAATTAGATACTAGAATTAAACAGGCTTTAATCGACATCAACTTTGTAGAGAGATATGAAAAATTATCGACATATTATAGCCAGAAAAGAACTCCGAAAGGTCAAGAATTGGATTATTTTGACGGTGATTTTTTGATGGAAATTGTGGAATTATTAGGCTACAAAGTTCAGTATGATAAACGAGAACGCTTTTTCCATATTGATTTGGAGGAAATCGGAAATTTTCGCTTCGGCTTTCATTTTGCTTTTGAACGCGGAAGATTGGAATTGATTTGGGTTATCTACGAGGGAAATAAAGCCATCATGGGTAGCCCCTTTGCATCTTATGCCAAATGGCTAATCTCAAGGGACTATATCATTTTGGATCCTGTAATTTCTGATTACGTTGATTTTAGAGATGTCATGAAAATCGCCTTTGACATGTATGAAGATTTCAAGCAAGCATTTTTGAAAGCTGCTACAGGAGATGAAGAATGAAATTAGATACTAGCTTGAATGCAAATCAACTTTCTAGAGCTGTGATAGCTTTTTCAGTGTCCTAGATTCAGAAAGGAATCAAAATGGAATTTACTCTTAATCTCGATCTTTTGCAATTTATGCGAAAATTAACAGAACCGCTAGAAACATATATAGGAAACTCGGATTATAAGGAATATGTGCATGAAACGTTAGAAATTGCAGGCCGATTTATTGATAGGCTTAGTGAGTCCGATCCAGACTTGCTGTATGGTAGACTGGAAAATTTAGACGAGGAAGACATCTTAACCTATTCGGAGCTGGATAAAAGCATAGATCCAGCTGTGTGGAGATGTATTGATTCTTTCATTGCGTTAGTAGTTTATCAGTCATACAAAGCTGTTGGACAGCGGTACTTGCCCCAAACAATAGAGTGTGTGGATGAAGATACGCTCGAAGATTATTTTATTCATTATAAGCAATTGGTTAAAAGGTACAATGACATTGCAAGGAGAACGAAATTGCTTGAGGAGGAGGCGAGCTTCCTAGATCCGTCTGTTAGCCCTTACTTAGAATTTTTGTTTGAGGAGTAATGCGAGCATATGAATACCAATCAACTTTATCTCATGCTGGTCTATTCAGAAGCTATTTTAAGCCATATGGAAACAGAATATAAGCCTCAAATACGAGTTGCCTTGGATGCTTGCTGGAGTTTTATGGAAAATAAAAACAAAACGGGCAAAGAGCTTTATAGTCTGCTAGATGCTGGAACCGATTTTAAGGGAATATTCATCTATATGCAATTAGACGAGAATGAGGCTAATCTTCTATCTTGGGACAATCTTAGCTATGCAATCGGAGCAACTGCTAAAGAAGCCTATCTGCTGGACAATCAGCAACAACTGCCTTCCCCTTTGGAAAATATTGATTCAAGCTTAATAGACTTATTTATTGTGAATTTAAAAGAAATCAATATCGATTTTTATAATCATCTTGAAGAAATTGAAAATTTTGTGCGTATTGCTTCATCGCCTTCAAAAAATACTGACTTTCAAATATTAGAAAGCTTAGGATTATTAGAAGGGAGTTGACATTTGAAATGGATAATCGACAAATTCAACAAATATCTGATATTTTGTATGCTGAAAGCAATGCTAAAGTTGTGGCGAGCCTTGAGCAGCTTCAAACAGAGGATGAACTGTTTGTCTTGCTAGACAATTTTAACTGGAATAATGGATTTGAAGTGCCAAAAGCAGTGCTAACTCATTCCAAGTGTAGTCTTTCAGTGGCTTTATTAGCTTTTTATCGTGCAGATGGTATCAGGTATTTACTTGAGGGAGAGGCAGCCTTTGCAAATTCGCTATCAAAGGAGTGGGAAGGTTTTGTAAAAGATGTCTATGATAAAATGCTCAGAGGCCATTTTCCAAGTGGGACTATTTCTTTTCAGCCTGAAATAACGACGATTCAAAAATTTAAACTAAAAAAATTAAAACCAGAAATTGATGAACGATTCCTTGAAGGCATTTCGGGCAAAGATTTGAATGTAGTCATTTAATGAAATAAATGGTAGAGCCATCCAAAGGACTAGGGATGGTTTTTACGTTTTTTGAGATATTTTGTTATACTAGATTCAAACTTAGTAATCGTTGGTGAAGGAGTAAGAATGAAACATAAAATCGCGATTCTCTCTGATATACATGGGAATACCACGGCCTTGCGGGCAGTTCTGTCAGATGCTAAAAGACAGGAAGCGACAGAATATTGGTTTTTAGGAGACATTTTTCTCCCTGGTCCGGGGGAAAATGATTTGCTAGCCTTGTTAAAAGACCTTCCTATCACAGCGACTGTCCGCGGAAACTGGGATGATTGTGTATTAGAGGCATTAGATGGGCAATATGGCATAGAAGACCCACAGGAAGTCCAGCTCTTGCGTATGACGCAGTATTTGATGGAGCGAATGGATCCCGGTCAGATCGCTTGGCTACGAAGTCTGCCGATGGTTGCGAGGAAAGAAATTGATGGCCTGCGTTTTTCGCTCTCGCATAACTTGCCTGACAAGAATTATGGGAGTGACTTATTGGTTGACAATGATACGGACAACTTTGACCAGCTACTTGATGAGGAAACAGATGTGGCAGTTTACGGTCATGTCCATAAGCAGTTGCTTCGCTATGGCAGCCAAGGGCAACAAATTATCAATCCCGGTTCAATTGGCATGCCCTATTTTGATTGGCCAGCCTTGAAAAATCACCGTGCCCAGTATGCCTTGCTAGAAGTTGAAGACGGGGAACTGGTAAACATCCAATTCCGAAAAGTCGCCTATGATTACGAGGCAGAGTTGGAATTGGCCAAAGAAAAAGCTCTTCCTTTCATCGAAATGTACGAAGAATTACGTCGCGAAGATAATTACCAAGGCCACAACCGAGAATTATTGGCTTACTTGAATGACAAGTATGGTTACGTAGAGGATGTTAAGCAGTTTTTCAGATAGGTGAAAGTTGAAGAGAGAGCATTGAGTTTTAAAGGAAGGGCTTAGATGTTTGAGAAGATTAAATTAGATCCTTTAAACCAGTTTTATCAAGTGAATCTGGATAAGATTAGGGATAGTGAATCAAAGCTGGGCATTCAAATCCCTGAGCTCCTTAAAGAATTTTATGCAGAAGTTGGATATGGCTTTCTAAAAAGCAAGGTGGACAATATAAATCGCATCATGGATCCAGAGTCCGTATTAGACTTTAGATTGAGGCAACATGATTTTGAGTTTTATTCAGATATTGAAATCTACAATCAATTTGAGGATGATAAATTAGTTTTCTTTGAAGCCAATGAAGTAGCAATGCTATCTATCGGATTTGTTGCTGAAAATAAAGGGAAAATCTACTATTATGATGAGGAAATTGCTCCTAATTTAGTTGAGCTTCTAGAACGGCTTATGGAAGATGATACCTTCTATTATGACTTGATATAGCTGGAGTTTTTTGGCGAACAGAGCTAAAGACCGATTTTTATAATCATGTTGAAAAGGTTGAGCGCTTTATCAATAGTATCCACTAACTTCAAAAGCTAAATAAACTAGATAGGATGATGACCATGGCACAATTTGAAGATGAATTTATGGAAGTTCAGGCTAGCATGATTTCGTTAGCACTGGAATATGTACAAGATCAGGCAGAAAAAGTATATATTTATTGCATTTCTGAAGAAGCATTACAATCATATAAAGTATTTTATAAGATTAATGATGTTGTAATAGAAATGGATAAAGTTAATGAGGTTGCAACAAAAAAAGTAGATGATTCTGATAATATGGCATTCGCTCTATTGAGATATGGAGCTGAAGATATACAGAAATTGCTTGATGTTTGTCAAGAGTACAATCGTGAACATCCAACTGAAATGTGGCTGATTTATGATGCACAGAAAAACAGTCTTGATAGTCGCTATAGCTATGAAGGGCGTTATGACAAGGATGAAGAATTGCTTCCACGACTAGAATTTGAAAAATGGTTTGAGGAAGTGAAAGGCGAGCAACTGTAGGAGAATAATATGATACAATTTGAAGATAAATTTATGGAAATCCAGATTGACATGGTTTCATTAGCTATGGAATATGTCCAAAATCAAGCAGATAAAATTTTTATTTATTGTGTTGCTGATGGTTTTTATAGCTTTGATGTATTTTTTAAAACGAACAATCATTATCTGGATAGAGATGAGATTGCGAGTTACCTTCCTAATGAAATAGATAGTTCAGATGAAATTCAGTTTAGTCTATTAGGAATTGGGGCACAAGATATAGAAAGAATGGTTAAGCTATGCCAAGAATATAATCGTGAACACCCAACTGAAATGTGGCTGATTTATGATGCTCAGACAAATAGTCTTGACAGTCGCTATAGCTATGAAGGGCGTTATGACAAGGATGAAGAGTTGCTTCCACGTCTAGAGTTTGAAAAATGGTTTGAGGAAGCGAAGAACAGTACTCAAGCTTAATGATTGCGACAATCTCTAGTTGAATGATAGAAAAGTAGAGGCAAAATGCTTTCCATGCGACCAAGTGTGTGGTGGGGCTATTTTTGAAAAGTAAAAAGAAAGTTGAAGACAGATGGGGCTGAATTTTGACAAGCATAAAGAACATTTGGAGAAGGATATCCGTGCAGAGCTCCGAAAAAAATTTGGATCTGGTTTTGAAATAGAAGGCATTTCTGATATTGTCTTGAGTTCATACTGCCCGACTTTTCTCTTTAAAATCAATCTAGAAGATTATAAAGAAAAATTGGATATTTTAGTAGACGGTAGCGATTTACACTTGAAGTGGGGCGAAAAGCCTACATACGGGATACAATACAAGTATCGGCCAGAAACATTGGCGGAAGGACTGGGAAGAATAAAAAACTACCTAGATAAGCCAGAGCAGATTTTTCTTGAACCTCTTACTCCCGAAAATAATTATCTGAAAATACGAGCTATTGAAGCGATGATTGAGAATATTTTTGATGGGAAAACGAAAACGGATAAGTGGGAAAAACCTGTCGAAAAGGGCGAAAATTATCGAGTCATTATTACAAGCATCCTACCTAGCTACAAAGCTTCTTTTACTCTGGAGCTACTAGAACAAGATTTCATTGTGAGAGATATTGTCCCCTTAGATTCTAGTGTAGGAAGTCAAGAATTGCTGCTTGATTATCCAGTACAGTTAAATTCCTCCAATTTATCCTCTTTTCTGAGCAAGTGTAAGACTTATTTAGAAGAACATTTAGAAAAAGACAAATCTAGCATAAGTTTTTCTATGGATTATATGTCTGATTTAGAGCAGATTTTAAAGGCTCCCCTTAGTCTGGATACGGTTGATACAAAGGTTTTAGAAATACAGAAAATTATAGAAGAGCTGTTTTTAGGTAAGATTGAATTTGACAAAACGACGAAGGAAATGGAAGGTGACTCCCTTTATAGGGCATATTTCTTTGTAAGATCTAGATTTTATCGGGTTTCTTTCACGATTACGTTGATTGGGCAGCACTTTTACGTAATAGTGTCTCGTCCAGATCATCCAGAACTAAGAGAGAAATGGCCCTTACGCGGGTATCCCTACAAACTAACCGAAGCAAATCTTAAGTTAGTCTTAAAAGAAGTGATGGGGTATGGTCTAAAACATAAGCCACAGATTGAAAATGAGGTGGTTCAGGAGATTCAAGCAAGTCAAGAAGTAACTGAACCTACACCAAAAATTCAGACTCAAGAGAGAGAAGCTAAAGACAGTGTGAAAGAGCAGGCAGATAAACGGTCCTACTTAGGATTGAGAAAGCTCTGGAAACTGCAGGTCTTTATGTTCTTTATCTTGATGATTATAGCTTTTGGCTTAGAGATTTATATGGCTAGGTCAGGCTATAAAGCCTTCAAAATGAGGATTCAGTTTAGTTGGGTATCTATGCATAGTTTTTCGTTTTTCTTTCTTACCATGTATGGTTTTTTGACACTCTATCCCAATGAGATGAAGATAAATGAATTTTTGCAGCAGTATCCTCGTTGGAAAGGTTTCCCGACCAAAGGAGTGCCTCTTCCAGAAAAAGAGACTTTGTGGACGATATTTGTCTTGTTGCTGGTTCTACTCTTTGGAACTATTGATTTTTCCGTGCGGAAACCTGAACCAAAAGTTGAAATTCATAAGTTAAGTCAAGAACTATATAGAGGCTTTGAGTAAGAAAGAAACTCAAGTTGTAGTGATTTGATCAAGCGCTGAGAGAGTCAAGTAGTCAGAATGGATAAAGTGAAACTTCTACCAGGGAATAATCTTATCAAGTGGCAAGGGCAGACAGCTTTATTTGATAGAGAATGAAAAAATCCTTTGTGAAAAACCTCTGCAAGCTCTTTCAATTTGTGGTAAAATAAGAGTAACAGAAATTAGAAAAGGAAATCAATTATGAAATTTCTTGAATTAAACAAAAAGCGTCATGCGACTAAGCATTTCAATGACAAACCGGTAGATCCTAAGGATGTCCGTACAGCTATTGAGATTGCGACCTTAGCACCAAGTGCTCATAATAGTCAGCCTTGGAAGTTTGTAGTAGTGCGTGAGCGAAATGAAGCCCTAGCGGGCATTGCTTTTGGCTCCAACCAAGAGCAAATCAAGGAAGCTCCAGTGACAATTGCCCTCTTTACAGATACAGATTTGGCTAAGCGGGCACGCAAGATCGCGCGTGTCGCTGGGGTAAGAAATTTTTCTGATGAGCAGCTGCAATTTTACATGCAAAATTTACCAGCTGAGTTTGCTCGTTATAATGACCAACAAAAGAGCGATTACTTGGCCCTTAATGCTGGCTTGGTCGCTATGAACCTTGTTTTGGCCTTGACTGATCAAGGTATTGGCTCTAATATCATCCTAGGATTTGATAAATCAAAAGTCAACGAAGTTTTGGAGATTGATGAGCGTTTCCGTCCGGAACTCTTGATTACTGTTGGTTATACAGACGACAAGCTAGAACCTAGCTATCGTTTACCAGTTGACGAGATTATCGAAAAGCGTTAATAAAGTAAGATTTTAATAGTTTGATTTAATTCAAAATATTCATTTTAAATCAAAGTGTTTTATAGAGGTGAGAAAATGACAATTGATTTTAAAGCAGAAGTTGAGAAACGTAGAGAGGCTCTATTGGCAGACTTGTTCAGCCTTTTAGAAATTAATTCAGAGCGGGATGATTCTAAGGCAGATAAGGAGCATCCTTTTGGACCTGGTCCTGTAAAGGCCTTGCATAAGTTCTTGGAGATTGCTGAACGTGATGGTTATCCGACTCAAAATGTGGACAATTATGCTGGTCACTTTACATTTGGTCAAGGAGAAGAAGAACTGGGTATCTTTGCCCATATGGATGTGGTGCCTGCTGGAAGTGGTTGGGATACAGATCCTTATACACCGACGATTAAGGATGGTCGTCTCTATGCCCGTGGTTCTAGTGATGATAAAGGACCAACTATGGCATGTTACTATGGATTGAAAATCATCAAAGAATTGGGCTTGCCTGTATCTAAGCGCGTGCGCTTTGTGGTCGGGACAGATGAAGAGTCTGGCTGGAAAGACATGGAGTATTACTTTGCTCATGTAGGCCTGCCTGAGCCTGATTTCGGCTTCTCGCCAGACGCTGAATTTCCGATTATCAATGGTGAAAAAGGAAATATCACAGAGTACCTGCATTTTGCTGGTGAAAATGCTGGCGCAGCACGCCTGCATAGCTTTACTGGTGGCTTGCGGGAGAACATGGTTCCTGAGTCTGGTACAGCTGTCTTGTCAGGTCACTTGCCAAATCTAGTTGATAAATTGGAGCAGTTTGCTAAGGAAAATGGATTAGACTTTACTTGTGAAGAACTAGCTGGTGGCCAAGTCACTGTGACCATTATCGGTAAGTCTGCTCACGGTGCTTCTCCTCAGTCTGGTGTCAATGGTGCAACCTATTTGGCCAAATTCCTAACGCAATTTGAATTTGCGGGTCCTGCTAAGGATTACCTAGATGTGGCTGGAAATATTCTCCTAAATGACCATGAGGGTAAGAACTTGAAGATTGCTCATGTGGATGAGAAGATGGGAGCTCTGTCAATGAATGCTGGCGTTTTCCGTTTTGACGAAAGCAAGGTGGACAATACAATTGCCCTCAATATTCGCTATCCTAAGGGAACTAGTCCAGAAGCCATTCAAAATGTTTTAGAGCAGCTGCCAGTGACCAAAGTGACCTTGTCTGAGCATGGACATACTCCTCACTATGTACCAATGGAAGATCCGCTGGTGCAGACCTTGCTGGCTGTTTATGAAAAACAAACTGGACTGAAAGGTCATGAGCAAGTTATCGGTGGTGGTACCTTTGGACGCCTCTTGAAACGTGGTGTCGCTTACGGCGCGATGTTCCCAGACTATATCGACACTATGCACCAAGCCAATGAATTTATCGATGTAGAAGATCTCTTTCGCGCGGCTGCCATTTATGCTGAAGCCATTTACGAATTGATCAAATAAAATAAGGACTCATTTGGCTATGCCAGGTGAGTTTCTTTTCAAGGAAGGAAATATGATGCGGACAATAGAAGATATTACCAAGGCCATTATAGCTGACCCACAGAATAAAGCTTTCACAGAGCAGGGCATTAATCCACTCTTTGCAGCGCCTAAGAATGCTCGGATTAACATTGTCGGTCAAGCGCCGGGGCTGAAAACCCAGCAGGCGGGGCTTTACTGGAAGGACAAGAGTGGTGATCGCTTGAGAGAATGGTTGGGTGTTGATGAGGAAACTTTCTATCAGTCTGGATATTTTGCGGTTTTGCCCATGGATTTTTATTTCCCAGGGCATGGCAAGTCTGGAGATTTACCGCCTCGCAAGGGCTTTGCAGACAAATGGCACCAGCCGATTTTAGAGCTCCTACCAGATATTGAGTTGACTATCTTGATTGGCCAGTATGCACAGAAATACTATCTGCATCAAAAAGGTACAGTTAAGCTGACCGAGACGGTCCAGCATTATCAAGACTACCTGCCAGACTTTTTTCCCTTGGTTCATCCATCGCCCCGCAACCAAATCTGGATGGTGAAAAATCCTTGGTTTGAGGCAGAAGTGGTGCCAGAATTGCAAGCATTGGTACAAAAGATTATCCATCAATAAAGGAGGAAAACTATGGATGCTTATCAACAAGTAGCTAACAAGTTGCAAGAGTTGGGAATTACCTTTGATGTGGTGGAGCACCCACCTGTATTTACGACAGAGCAGGCAGATAGCTATATTGAAGGAATGGAAGGAGTCCGGACTAAGTCCATGTTTTTGACTAACAGGAAGAAAACCCAGTACTATCTGCTCATCATGGACGACAAGAAACGTTTGGATATGGATGACTTTAAAGTTCAAGTGGGAGCCGATCGGATTCGCATGGCCTCATTGGACTCCTTGGCAGAGAAGATGAACCTACCAGCAGGAACAGTATCACCTTTTGGCCTTCTCAATAATCCTGAGCGAGACATTCAGGTCTATTTTGATAGGGACATTGTATCAGAGGATACCATGACTTTCCATCCCAATACCAATGAAAAGACGATTTTTGTCGCGACCCGAGATCTTTTTAAATTCTTGACTCATCTGGGCTATGATTATCAAATTTTGGAACTTTGATTTCTGGAAAAGCTGTGAGGCTTCTTGGCCTCACAGCTTTTTTGGCTCCAAAAATCAGAGAAAGGCCAAGAATTTTTCTCAAATAGTAAAATAAGGTTGGCAATAGAAAAAAGCCTGAGTGACACTCAGGCTTTCTTGGACAGATTGGATAAGGGGCACTCTTCCAAATGTTCCTAGTTGGATGCTTGAGTGCTGGACTCTGTTGTTGTATGCTGGTCTTGGCTTGTCGAACTGCTGTCAGTGGAAGTAGTTGTATGGCTCGTATTCGTTTCTGCGCTTGAAGAGCTTGAGGATGTTTCGGTCTCAGTAGCAGCAGAAGTTTCTGTTGGAGTCGAGCTAACAGATGTAGACTCTTTTTCTACCTCTTTGATAATGGTAGTAGTCGTAGTCGAGTTGCCTGTATCAGTTTTTGATTTTGAGTCATTGTTGTTCATAAGGTTCATGATGGTAAAGCAAGCAATGACGATTGAAAGAAGACTGGCAATTGTAGCAATAGTCTTTTGTAGGGCAGAAAAGCCAGTTTTGATATGCTGACTAGTCGGTTTTCGATTTGAAGTGCCGTTATTTTTTTCTTTGCGAGAATAGTTTTCCATGTAAAAGTCGCTCCTTTTCGTTCTTAATTTATTATACGTCTTTTATTTAGAAAAGTCTTCCAAAAATCTGAATTTTTTAAATGAAAACGCACACAAAAGAATGAAGAACAACAGCTCTAAAAGGCGGAGAGATAAGCCTCTTAGAGCTGTTTGTTTTATCAAAATGTTAGAGCTGCTTTGGAGTTGTTTCAGAGTTAAGGGCAGCTTGGGCTACAGCTAGCCGAGCTGTTGGGACTCGATAAGGGGAGCAGGAGACATAAGTGACTCCGATTTCTTGTAAGAAAGGAATGGAAGTCGGATCACCTCCAACTTCGCCACAAACTCCGATGGACAAGGTTGGATCTACTTGGCGAGCTTTTTCAATCGCCAATTTCATCAATTGGCCGACACCTTCTTGGTCAAGGCTTTGGAAGGGATCCTGCGTCAGCAACTTTTTCTCTTTATAATCATTGAGGAATTTTCCGATATCATCTCTTGAAAAGCCAAAAGTCATCTGGGTCAAGTCATTGGTTCCAAAGCTGAAGAAGTCCGCTTCCTGAGCCAGCTGATCAGCAATGAAGCAGGCTCTCGGCAGTTCGATCATGGTTCCGATATCATATGGGAATGGAGGGCATTGATACTTTTTGAAAATCCATTCGATATGCTTGATGAGCAGCTCTTTGAGGTAGACAAGCTCTGATTTTGTAGCAATCAATGGAATCATAATTTCAGGACGGACTGGATTTCCTTCTTGCTGTAGTCTAATGGCACTGCTAAAGATAGCTTCTATTTGCATCTTATAAATATCTGGCAAGGTGATTCCCAAGCGACAGCCGCGATGGCCTAGCATAGGATTTGTTTCTTGCAATTGCGTGATTTTTCTTTCTAGTTGACTGGCTTTTTTATTGAGCTTTTCAGCCAGTAGGGCAATTTCAAGTTGGTCTTTAGGGAGAAATTCGTGCATTGGAGGATCCAATAGACGGACAATCATGGGCTTTTGGCCAACAGTCTGGAACATTTGATAGAAGTCTTCGTCTTGGTAATCAAGGAGATGGGCAAGTGCCTCTCGTCTTTCTATCTCATTTTCGGCCAGAATTAATTTCCTCATTTGCAGGATTCTTTCCTCACCGAAAAACATATGCTCTGTTCTTGCTAGTCCAATTCCTTGAGCTCCAAAGCTAATAGCGGTTTGCAAATCGTGGATCGTTTCAGCATTGGCGCGGACGGAGAGTTTAGCTACTTCATCAGCCCAAGTCAGCAAGAGCTGCAAATCCTGATCATTTTCTACAGAGACAGTCGGGATTTGCCCCAGATAAAGAAAACCAGTCCGACCGTCCACAGATAGAATATCTCCTTCATTGAGCAAGATATCTCCGCACTGGATGGTCTTGCTGTCCTCTTGGACAAGCAGATCTCCACATCCTGTAACACAGCAGGTTCCCATCCCTCGGGCGACAACTGCCGCGTGTGAGGTCATCCCACCTTGGCTAGTGACGATTGCTTGGCTAACAATCATTCCTTCTATGTCTTCGGGAGAAGTTTCTTGCCGGACCAGCACAACTTTTTCGCCAGCTTCATGTAGTTCTTTAGCTCGCTTGGCAGTAAAGACAATTTTTCCTGTTGCAGCACCGGGACTGGCTGGCAATCCTTGCGCTAAAATTGTCGCTTGCTGGAGCTTATTCTCATCAAAGACTGGGTGAATCAGCTGATTGATATGAGCAGGGCTAATCCGACGAATGGCATCGGACTTGTCTATCTTGCCTTCTTTCACTAATTGTAGAGCTATTTTCAAAGCAGCCTTGACCGTTCGCTTACCATTACGGGTTTGCAGGATATAGAGCTTGCCCTTTTCGATTGTAAATTCGATATCCTGCATATCCTTATAGTGATCTTCAAGGATGTGGGCATATTCTTGAAAAGCAGCATAGGCTTCTGGCATCTTTTCTTGCAGATTTTGAATAGGTTCGGGCGTACGAATACCAGCAACGACATCCTCTCCTTGGGCATTTAAAAGAAATTCGCCAAAGAGGCCTTTTTGACCAGTTGCTGGATTTCGAGTGAAGACGACACCAGTTCCACTTTCTTGATCAAAGTTGCCAAAGACCATGACTTGAATATTAACGGCGGTTCCCAAATCTTCTGGAATCTGATTGAGCTTGCGATAGACTTGGGCGCGTGGATTATTCCAAGAGCGGAAAACGGCTTTGATAGCAGCGAAGAGTTGTTCCTTAGGATTTTGAGGAAAAGTCTGATAATGCTCACGATAGAGCTGCTTGTATTGATCGATGAGAGCTTGGTGCTCTTCTAAGCTAAACTCGTTGGCAGTCTTACCAGCATTCTTCTCAAAATAGGAGAGCAAGTGATCGAAGTCCTCTTTGGGAATTTGGAAAACGACGTCTGCATACATCTGGAGCAGCCTGCGGTAGCAATTATAGGCAAAAGCCATATTGGTTTTGGAAGCCAAGGTTTGGGTTCGCAGGTCATTTAGTCCTAAGTTTAAAATCGTATCCATCATACCAGGCATAGAAAACTTGGCACCACTGCGCACAGAGACTAGCAGTTGCTCCTCTTCGTTTCCTGAGAAGTATTGGCCGGTTTTTTGCTCCAGTTCAGAAATAGCCTGCAAAATATTCTCTCTTAATGTTTCTTCAAAAAAATAGGGGCTGTTTAAAAAATGAATACAGGCTTGCGTCGTAATGGTAAATCCTGGTGGAACTGGCAGTCCCAAATTGGTCATTTCAGCCAGATTGGCCCCTTTACCACCCAAAAGAGCATTTTGCTCGGCTCGTCCTTCCTCAAAGGAATAAATCCATTTCGTCATATCTTACCTCCAAATAGACAAAAATGTGTCATATATATCTGGTTTATATTCTAATATACATCACATATATTTGTCAATGGAAAAAATCGTTATATTTCATTGATATAAGATAAAAATATGATATAATATGACAGAAAAAGATGAAAAATAGAGTATTCTATCTCTAAAAAGGAGACATATTGCATTGGAATTATCAGCACGCCAAAAGCAGATTGTTGACATTGTCAAGAAAGAGCAGCCCGTCAGCGGGGAAAAGATTTCGGAATTGATGGAGATTTCTAGAGCAACTTTACGCTCAGACCTGTCCTTTTTGACGCTGGTTGGCATTTTAAAAGCGACGCCAAAGGTTGGCTATACTTATTCAGGGAATGATTTAGAAACCTTGTTTTTCTTTGATACTTTTCGCAAGAAAGCGGAAGATATTATGATTTCTCCCGTTTTGGTGTCTCAAGACACTTCCATACAGGATGCGGTGATAAGGCTCTTTATGTATGACGCGGATGTTCTTTATGTCATTGATGAAAAGAAGCTACTCTTAGGAATTGTCTCGCGCAAGGATTTGCTACGGGCGGCTTTATCCAGTAGTATAGGAACAACGCCTATTGCAGTTTGTATGACGCGGATGCCTCATCTTAGAACCTGCCATAAGGATATGAATATACTAGAGGTGGCCGCTCTTTTGCAGGATTTTGCCATTGACTCCCTGCCTGTGGTAGAGGAAGATAATGAGCGCAAGATTTTAGGGACGGTGACTAAGACAGCTCTGCTGGACTATATCATTCAGGAAGCGCGCCAAGCGGAAGTAAAGAGACAGGAGTAGTGACAATGAAGAAAGAAATTATTGTATATAGCATTTCGGATTCTCTAGGAGGAACCTCGCAGCGACTCTTGTCAGCTGTAAGTGCGCAGTATCCAGATTTGACATTTAATAATAGCTACCGTTTTCCTTTTATAGACAAAGAGCAAGAATTGCTGGAAATTTTGCAAGATGCTTTAAAAGATGATGCCTTGGTCATCAGTACCTTGGTAAATGGAGAATTAGCTAGACTAGCTAGAGAATTTAGCCAAAACCACAAGCTGGCATACATTGATCTCATGCACCCGTTCTTTGAAATCATAGGAGAAAAGACCGGGATTAGCCCGATTGAGATACCAGGAACTTTGCACCGTTTGGATACGGAATATTTTAATAAAATATCAGCGATTGAGTTTGCAGTAAAGCATGATGATGGAAAATCTCCGCAAGGATTTTTGGAGTCGGATCTAGTTCTACTGGGAGTTTCACGGACTTCAAAAACTCCTCTCAGCATTTTTTTGGCCAATAAGGGCTACAAAGTTTCCAATTTACCTTTGATTCCAGAAGTTCCGCTTCCTCAAGTTTTAGACAAGGTGGACAAGCGTAGGATCATCGGTCTGGTCTGTGAGCCAGAAAAATTAGTCAAAATTCGTAGCAACCGCCTCAATTCGCTGGGACTGTCCCACTCGACCAGTTACACAGATTTGGAGAAGATTTATCAGGAATTAGACTATTCCAAAGAAGTCTTTAGAAAATATCAGACGGAGGTCATCAATATTACGGATAAATCAATTGAAGAGACAGCTTTCCTAATTGAGGATTATTTAAAAAAATTAGATATGATTGGCGAGGCGCAGTAATCGTCTTCAGGGCCGGTTCCTAAATTTATCAGGTAGGAACTGCGCCCTTTTCTTGTTCCTAGGCTCGTTTCGTGTTACAATAGGAGTATTGATTTTTACTGATAAATACAGAGGAAAAAGATGATTTATTTAGATAATTCAGCGACAACCAAGCCCTATCCAGAGGCGCTGGCTACCTATACAGAAGTGGCTTCTAAAATCTGGGGCAATCCATCCAGTCTGCACAGTTTAGGTAGTCAGGCCACCCGTCTCTTAGAAGCTTCTCGCCGGCAAATAGCAGAGCTTTTAGGTAAGTCTTCGTCGGAGATTTTTTTTACGTCTGGAGGAACAGAAGGGGACAACTGGGTGCTTAAGGGAGTTGCTTTTGAAAAGATTCCTTTTGGCAAACACATCATTGTATCTAACATCGAGCATCCAGCGGTTAAAGAATCAGCCCTCTGGTTGCAGAGTCGGGGATTTGAAGTCGATTTTGCGCCAGTAGATAAGGCAGGTTTTGTTGAGGTAGACAAGCTAGCGGAGTTGATTCGACCAGACACCACTCTAATCTCCATCATGGCTGTCAATAATGAAATCGGCAGTATTCAGCCCATTCAGAAAATATCCGAACTGCTAGCAGACAAGCCGACTATTTCCTTTCACGTGGATGCTGTCCAGGCTGTTACGAAGATTCCGACAGCTGCTTATCTGACGGATCGCGTGGATTTTGCAACATTTTCCAGTCATAAATTTCACGGCCTTCGTGGTGTAGGATTTGTCTATATCAAGTCTGGTAAGAAAATCAGCCCTCTCTTAACTGGTGGCGGCCAGGAGTCAGACAAGCGATCAACGACGGAAAACTTAGCCGGCATTGCAGCCACGGCCAAGGCCCTACGTTTATCCATGGAACAGCAAGAAGTATTTGCCAAACGAACAGCAAAGATGAAGGCGATTATCCTTGAAGAGCTGCAGAAGTATCCCGACGTGGTGGTCTTCTCAGGCTTGGAAGATTTTGCGCCTCATATCCTGACCTTTGGTATCAAGGGAGTACGAGGTGAAGTCGTCGTCCATGCATTTGAAGACTATGAGATCTATATCTCGACGACCAGCGCTTGCTCTTCTAAGGCTGGTAAGCCAGCAGGTACGCTGATTGCTATGGGGGTCGAAAAGTCTATCGCTCAAACTGCTGTCCGTATCAGTTTGGATCTTGACAACGATATGAGCCAGATGGAGCAGTTTTTGACAACCTTTAAAATTATTTACGAAAAAACCAGAAAAGTAAGGTAAACAATGCAATATTCAGAAATTATGGTGCGCTATGGTGAGCTTTCTACCAAGGGCAAGAACCGCATGCGCTTTATCAACAAACTCAAACGTAATATTCAGGCTGTTTTGTCAGTCTATCCGGAGGTCCATGTCAAGGCTGATCGTGACCGGACCCATGTCTATCTGCATGGAACAGACTATCAGCCTGTCGCTGAGTCACTCAAGCAGATTTTTGGGATTCAGAATTTTTCGCCGTCTTACAAAATTGAAAAATCTGTGCCAGCCCTAATTGAAACTGTCCAAACTATTATGAAGGAAGTCTATCAAGAGGGCATGACCTTTAAGATTACCAGCAAACGCAGTGATCACAGCTTTGAATTGGATAGCCGCGAGCTGAACCAGACACTGGGAGATGCTGTTTTTGAGGCCATTCCCAATGTTCAGGTCAAGATGAAAGCGCCAGATATTGATCTGCGCGTTGAGATTCGTGAAGAAGCAGCTTATATCTCTTATGAGACCATTCGTGGTGCTGGGGGATTGCCAGTCGGTACTTCAGGAAAAGGCATGCTTATGCTGTCTGGTGGGATTGACTCACCGGTGGCTGGCTATCTGGCTCTCAAGCGCGGTGTGGATATCGAGGCGGTTCACTTTGCCAGTCCGCCTTACACTAGCCCAGGTGCTCTGAAAAAAGCTCAAGATTTGACAAGAAAACTGACCAAGTTTGGTGGCAATATCCAGTTTATCGAAGTGCCTTTTACAGAGATTCAAGAGGAAATCAAGGCCAAGGCTCCAGAAGCCTATCTCATGACACTGGCTCGTCGTTTTATGATGCGTATTACAGACCGGATTCGGGAGGAGCGGGGCGGTCAAGTCATTATCAATGGAGAAAGTCTAGGTCAGGTGGCCAGTCAAACTATCGAGAGTATGCAGGCTATCAATGCCGTGACCAATACACCTGTTATCCGTCCTGTCGTGACGATGGACAAGCTGGAAATCATTGAGATTGCGGAAAAAATCGATACTTTCCAAATCTCTATCCAGCCATTTGAAGATTGCTGTACTATTTTTGCGCCTGACCGGCCTAAAACCAATCCAAAAATCAAGAATGCTGAGCAGTACGAAGCTCGCTTAGATGTTGAAGGCTTGGTAGAACGCGCTGTTGCAGGCATCATGATTACAGAAATCAAACCACAGGCAGAGACTGATGAAGTTGACGAGCTGATTGAGGACTTGTTATAAGAGTTTACGGAGTATCTTTTTGCTAAAAGAATCTGGAAGCTATTTCCATTGATGCTGAAGATAAAAGGGGATATTTATGAACGAGTGGGATTATTTCTTGAGTGGGCTCATGCGAGCATTGTCTTGGAAAGATGGCCAAGATAATGCTTTGCTGTTTGGAATTCCCAGTTGGACTTATTTTATTGGTCTCTTAGTTCATTTCCAGATTTTCCTAAGCTTGTATGCTCTCTTATTTTGGGGATATCATAAAGATATTAAGGAAGCTGGCTCTGTCAAGAAGGCCATGAGAAATAAATGGAACACCATACGTCAAAGCCAAAAAAGTACGGGCAGAGCTATTTTTGTCACAATAATTGGCATTCTTCTTATGTTTTTTATCTTTCCTGCTTATGAAGGCTATCGAATGACCAATGGTATTTGGCGCTATCATTATTTTACTAATCAGATAACCGAGCTAAAAACGGCTTTAGTGACTGGTGTTGATACCGAGACTGGAGGAAGTAAGTCTACCTATTCTCGTATTACCTTTACTATTAACGTTGATGGAAAAGAGCGAGAGGTCAATGTTTCAGATAGTAATAAAAGTCTTGCCAGATCAGCAAAAAAACATTTGAAGCCTCCGAAAGCTATTGAGGTGTATGTCAATCAAGAAGGGCAGATTGTATATTTTAAATAAATGGAAGTACAGAATGAGTATATTTAGTGGAAAATCCGTTTTCATTAAATGAAATTACTTGCAAAAGGTTAGTAGAAGTGCTATACTAAGAATGTTGACTATGCACGGCCTGTGCAACCGCTCGAACATCGTTGCTCACATAGTGAGTATAAAGTGGTTCGTCCCACGATGCTAGGCGAGTCTTCACAAAAATATGGGGAAACCCAAAAAAATCATAGGAGGTGCATAATGAGCACATACGCAATCATTAAAACTGGCGGAAAACAAGTTAAAGTTGAAGTTGGTCAAGCTATCTACGTTGAAAAATTGGATGTTGAAGCTGGTCAAGAAGTGACTTTTAACGAAGTTGTTCTTGTTGGTGGTGATAAAACTGTTGTCGGAACTCCACTTGTTTCTGGAGCTACTGTAGTTGGAACTGTTGAAAAACAAGGAAAACAAAAGAAAGTCGTTACTTTCAAGTACAAACCTAAAAAAGGTAGCCACCGCAAACAAGGTCACCGTCAACCTTACACTAAAGTTGTCATCAACGCAATCAACGCTTAATTTACAGGAGAACACATGATACAGGCAGTCTTTGAGAAAGCCGAAGATGGCGAGCTGAGGAGTGCGGAAATTACTGGACACGCCGGAAGTGGCGAATACGGCTTTGATGTCGTGTGTGCATCGGTTTCTACGCTTGCCATAAATTTCATCAATTCAATTGAAAAATTTGCAGGCTATGAACCAATCCTAGAATTAAACGAAGAAGAAGGCGGATATTTACGAGTAGAAATCCCTATGGATATTCCGCCGCATCAGAGAGAAATGACTCAACTTTTCTTTGAATCATTTTTCTTGGGAATGGCAAACTTATCGGAGAACTCTTCTGAGTTCGTCCAAACCAGAGTTATCACAGAAAACTAACACGGAGGAAAAACACTATGTTAAAAATGAATCTTGCAAGCTTGCAACTTTTCGCCCACAAAAAAGGTGGAGGTTCAACGTCAAACGGACGTGATTCACAAGCAAAACGTCTTGGAGCTAAAGCGGCTGACGGACAAACTGTAACTGGAGGATCTATCCTTTACCGTCAACGCGGTACACACATCTACCCAGGTGTTAACGTTGGCCGTGGTGGAGACGATACATTGTTCGCAAAAGTTGAAGGTGTAGTACGCTTTGAACGTAAAGGTCGCGATAAGAAACAAGTATCAGTTTACCCAATTGCGAAATAATTCATTATTGATAAAAATCCCTGTCTCAAGATTGGGATTTTTATTTTTGAGAAAAATTAAAATCGTTTCCTTTTGTGAAATAATTTTAAAATAAATTGTTGCTAGCTGCAATGTTTTTTTTGTATAATAGAGTTGTTATAAGGATATTCTAAGGAGGGCAATATGGAATTTTTAGGTTTAGCTATTTCAGCTTTGTTAAATAATACGTTGATTCAATTAAAAGATGAATTAGTGGATTTTGGTGTAGATAATTGGGAAAAATTTGAAACTAGATTTAATAAAAGTTTTACATCCTATTTTGAGGGTTCGTTTAAGAGAGTGAAGAATATTCCATTTGTGCTAAGCGGTACAAATAATATCGATTTGCTTTCTATTTTTCAGCCCACTTATTTAAAATCAGAAACAAGTGATGTGAGATGTTATACTGCTGATCTAGATAATATTTTAAAAGAATCAGATAATGCTTGGATTTATGGATATGGTGGCATTGGTAAATCAACCATGCTGAAGTACTTTTTTCTTAAGGAGATTGAAAAAGCTACGAGTGATAATAATCAAAGAATTCCCATTTATATTGAATTGAGGAAATATAATTTTGATTCGAATAAAAGAAGGGAATTTTTAAATTTTATATATGAAGAAGCTAAAGTATTAGGGTTTGATTTAGAGTTTAAGTATTTTGAATATATGGCAAAAAAAGGGCGTTTTATTTTTCTTTTGGATGCTTTTGATGAAATATCTTCAAATAATATGGAGCAAGCAGCGACGGAGATAGAAGAATTAGCCACTAAATATTCTAATAATCCAATCCTTGTGACTAGCCGAAAATTACCTTTTAATCATATAAATAATGCCTCTTTATTTCATCCCTACCAAACGAATGGCTTAAGTAAAGACGAAGCGATAGCATTAATAAGTCGTATCAGTAAATTGCCTATAGCACAGCTAAAAGAAGAGGTGTTTGAACGATTTATCAATAGTTTGGAAGTACATTTATATGATGAATATCAATCATTTGCAGAAAATCCTATATTGCTTTTTTTGATGCTACAAATGTTTGAAAGAAATGCAAGTTTTCCGACTGAAAAAGCTACATTTATCAAAGATTCTTACCGACTTCTCTATAAAGAACATGATCATTCAAAATTAGTTGCTCTAACTAGAGAGTTTAAAACCGACTTGCCTGAGTCTACTATGATGCGAGTGATTTCTCATCTATGTTTTCTCACTTATTTTGAAAATAATGGAAAGAAATCAGAGTTTACAGAAAGTGAGATTCTTTCTTTGCTAGATAGGGTATTAAATGATGAAGGCAAATCTTCAACACGAGCTGAAGATTTGCTTGCTGATTTGATAACTTGTTTATGTATCATACATAAAGAGGGACAATCTTACTATTTTGTTCATAATATTTTCCAAGAATTTTACTCCGCCAACTATTTATATGATTTGGATAATGAAGTTCAGGAACAATTTTTTAAAGATAATTTTCTTGCTGAAGATATGAATAGTCGTTTGATTGACACTACTTCAGAATATTATCATGAGTTGGATAAAGAATTTAATAAGAAAAAGTTAAAATACAATATCTTTCTACCTGTTTTAGAAGAATTAAAACGTAGAAATGAAGGAAGAGACTTTGTTGAATTGGATACGATTTCATACAGAGTGATACTATCTCCTAAAGGTGAGGGAGACATTAGTTTCTTGGATTTCGGTTCTGTTTTTTTATCATATTTTACGTTTTTTGCTGAAATGCTTTATTTTTCAGTGCAAGATAAAAATCTGCCTTTGCCTGTAAAATTTCCCCAAATTAAAGACAACGAGATATCTTCTATAATTTCCACATATCATGATAATTTAACGGATGAAGAGTATTTTCAACTGCGTGTTAAAATTGATAATGAACTCCAAAACGTAAAACTAACAAGTGAAGCAATGGAACTTATGGAAAAGTATAAGCTAGACTTGATTTATTTCTTTATTGACTATAATACAATTTGTAAAGACGCTGCATGGCTTAAAGTCTTCAAAAAAAGTAGTGCTTATGAATGTTTAAATTTTATTGAAGACTGGGTAATCAAGACAAAGTCCGAAAAAGAAGCAGATAAAAGAAAAATTCCAATTTTAAATTTAAAAAAATAAATCGGCAAAATCTGCTGATTTATTTAGTTTTGAAATCGTTTCCTTGACATTTTCTCTTCTTAGTGTTTTAATATACCCTATAGGGGTATAAAGGAGAAAAAATATGTTTCATTTTTTTACAAAAATAGATAGTATTTCAACGGATGAGTTGGAGAAGCGATTGAAGTCCAATATCCAACTAATTGATGTACGGACACCATCCGAATTTCGTAGAGGACATATCAAAGAGGCCCAGAATATTCCTTTGAGCCAAATTGGTCAATTTGCTCCAGCTAAAAAGGAGACGATTTACGTTATTTGCCATTCAGGCGTGCGGAGCAAGATGGCAGCGAAAAAGCTGAAGAAAAAGGGCTATGATGTTGTCAATGTCCGCGGTGGTATGAGCGCTTGGACAGGGAAAACCATTAAGTAGAAGGGGTTAAACAATGAAAATTATTATCGTTGGTGGAGTTGCAGGCGGTATGTCTGCGGCAACACGTTTAAGACGGATGATGGAAGATGCTGAAATTGTGATTTTTGAAAAAGGTCCTTTTGTATCTTTTGCGAACTGCGGTCTGCCTTATTATATTTCTGGTGAAATTGCTGAGCGAGATGCTCTCTTGGTTCAAACACCTGAAAGTCTCAAGGCGCGTTTTAACTTGGATGTGCGACCTTTTCATGAGGTGGTGAAAATTTCGCCTGAAGATCATACGGTGACGGTGGCTCATGACGGTTCAGAGTTCACAGAGCAGTATGACAAGCTGATTCTTTCACCGGGGGCGAAGCCTTTTATTCCTGAGATTGAAGGACTTTCAGAAGCAAATAATGTATTCACTTTGCGCAATGTTCCAGACTTGGATCAGATCATGTTAGCCTTGGATAAAGAGCCACAAGAGGCTGTTGTCGTAGGTGCTGGATTTATCGGTCTGGAAACGGCTGAAAATCTGCGCAAGCGTGGCCTGAATGTGACAATCGTAGAAAAAGCACCGCATGTCTTGCCACCATTAGATGAGGAGATGGCAGCTTTTGTCCAAGCGGAATTAGCCGATAAGGGAGTGAAAGTCATCACTTCCCAGTCAGCGACTCGCTTCGAAGAAAAGGGCAAAATAATCGTCTTGGAAGATGGTCAAAAATTGGCTTCAGATGTGACCATTCTCTCTGTCGGGGTCCAGCCTGAAAATAGCTTGGCTAAGGCAGCAGGGATTGAAACTGGTCTTCGTGGGGGCATCTTGGTCGACGAGCATTATGAAACAAGCCAGAAAGATATTTTTGCAGTCGGCGATGCTATCCTTGTCAAGCAGGAAATCACTGGTGAAGATGCCCTGATTGCCCTAGCTTCGCCTGCTAATCGACAAGGTCGTCAGGTAGCAGATGTTATTGCTGGCTTGGAGCGGAAGAATAAGGGAAGCATTGGTACGGCTATTGTGCGTATCTTTGATATGACAGCCGCTTCCACAGGCCTGAACGAGCGTTTCCTTCAGCAAAATCAGCTGCCTTATCAAGCGATTCATGTCAGCGGTAAGGATCATGCAGGCTACTATCCAGGTGCGACTGACTTGACCTTGAAATTGCTCTTTGAGCCAAAAACTGGAAAAATCTATGGTGCTCAAGGTGTGGGTAAAAAAGGCGTTGACAAGCGGATTGATATTTTGGCGACAGCTATCAAGGGCAATCTCACGATTTTTGATTTGCCAGAGCTGGAGTTCACCTATGCACCACCTTTTGGCTCAGCCAAGGATCCGGTCAATATGCTGGGCTATGCAGCTATGAATCTAGCGGAAGGCTTGAGTGAAAATATCCAATGGCACCAGCTGGAAGACGAGTTGGCAAGCGGGAAAGTCTTTTTAGATGTTCGGACGCTCAATGAGTTTAAGCAAGGACGCCTGAAGGCAGATAAAACAGTCCATATTCCGCTGAATGAACTCAGAGAACGCTTGGCTGAGCTGGATAAGGGAGCAGAATATATCGTGAGCTGTCACAGTGGTCTGCGCAGCTATATTGCCGAGCGAATCTTAAAACAAGCAGGATTTGCAGTGAAAAATCTAGACGGAGCTTATGCTTTGTACAAAATGGTAAAACCAGAAGGAGTAGAAAAATGAAAACTATATCAGCAGCTGATTTAGAAAAGCAGTATCAATCTGAAAAATTGGCCATCGTAGATGTGCGCGAAAGACATGAATTTCAAGCGGGTCATATCCCAAATGCTGGAAATCTTCCGCTTAGTGAGTTGGAAACTGGCTATAAAAGGCTGGATCCTGACTACAAATACTATGTCATTTGCCAAGGAGGTGCACGTTCAGCGACTGCTTGCCAATTTCTTGCCATGCAGGGCTTTGATGTGACCAACGTATCAGGTGGCATGAACGCTTGGTCTGGAGAGATGGAATAAAAGATAAAAAGAGAGTGGGACAGAAATCGGTAATTCGTTAGAATTCGATTTCGTCGTCCCACCTCCGCACAGTTGAGTAGGGCTGTAAAAGCTGATGAAATCAGCCTAGTAGAGCCCACTCAACCACTGCGTCTTGCTCGACAATCCAAAGACAATTGAGAGGCTAGGACTTTTGTCCCAGCCTCTTTTTTTCTGTTCTTCTTATTTTCGATTTACCAGAAAATGAATAGCTTTCTCTATTCTTTCCCTTTGCTTTTTCGGATCATCAGATGGATTTTCTAGGCAATCCGTTAAATTCTCAGTAATAACCATCTCAATAACACGGTCAACGCTGGAGCGGACGGCTAATAACTGTGTGAGAATATCTGAACATTCCCTGTCCTCTTCAATCATTTTTTGAATGCCTCTTAACTGACCTTCAGAGCGCTTTAGGCGGGTAATATAATTAGAATTCACTGTAATTTCCTCGTTTGTTTACATTGAGTTTATTATATGCTTAATCTGTATATTTGTCAATTGGATTGGGTGGAGGCAGTTTTCAGAAATTTTCCATAATGACTCTCTGATTCCTCTATTTACTTTTTATTAAAATTCTGGTATAATAGCTTATGTTATAAAATATAACATAGAAATTTAACTAAGAGAATACTAAATAAAATAAGGGCTTATCTTTATTTCCGATCCTCTTATTCTTAGACTTTTCTCTCAATTTTTGGAGGTGTATTTATGAAAGTATCAAAAATGCTTTTAGCTACTGGAGTGGTACTCAGTGCAGGAGTATTCTTGTCAGCTTGTGGCAAATCTTCATCCAGCACAACCACATATTCTTATGTTTATGCCAGCGATCCAGATAGCTTGAACTACCTGACCACTAACCGTGCAACTACATCAGACGTTATTACAAACCTTGTGGATGGTCTTTTGGAAAATGATGAATATGGAAATCTAGTTCCTTCTCTTGCAGAATCATGGACAGTTTCTCAAGATGGCCTGACTTACACATATAAGCTTCGTAAGGATGCTAAGTGGTTCAATGTTGATGGCGAAGAAGTTGCAAGTGTGAAAGCTCAAGACTTTGTGACTGGACTTAAATATGTTGCTGACCAAAAGTCTGAAGCCCTTTACCTGATTCAGGACTCGATTAGTGGCTTGGATGCCTATGTCAAAGGCGACGAAAAAGACTTTTCAAAAGTCGGAGTGAAGGCAGTAGATGATTATACGGTTCAATACACGCTGACACGCCCAGAGCCTTATTGGAACTCTAAAACGACGAATAATATCTTGTTCCCTGTCAATGAAGAATTTTTGAAGTCTAAAGGAAAAGATTTTGGTTCTGTTGATCCATCAAGTATTCTTTACAACGGTCCTTTCCTTTTGAAATCTTTGACCTCTAAATCGTCTATGGAATTCGTTAAGAATCCAAATTATTACGATAAAGACAAGGTCAGTCTAGAACATGTTAAATTAACCTACTATGATGGATCAGACCAAGAATCTTTAATTCGCAACTTCAGTGATGGTGCTTATAGTGGTGCCCGTCTCTATCCGAATACTTCAGGATTTGCGGCAGTTAAGAAGAAATATGCGGACAATATACTTTATAGCCCACAGGATGCGACCTCATATTACTTTAATTTCAACTTCAACCGTCAATCATACAATCACACTTCCAAAACAAGTAATGATCAAAAGAATGGAACAAAAGAAGCGGTTTTAAATAAGGACTTCCGTCAGGCCGTCAATTTTGCCCTTGACCGGAGTTCTTATGGTGCGCAAAGTAATGGTAAAGATGGAGCTACCAAGCTGTTGAGAAATACGCTTGTTCCACCAACATTTGTTCAAATTGGCGATCAAACATTTGGCCAAGTCGTTGCCTCTAAATTAGTGAATTATGGTACAGAATGGGCGAATATCGATCTGACAGATGCTCAAGATGCTTATTATAATCCAGAAAAAGCTAAGGCAAGATTCGCTAAAGCCAAGGAAGCTTTAGAGTCTAAGGGAGTTCAATTCCCAATTCATTTGGACCTTCCTGTAGACCAGGCTGACAAGGTGAGTATCCAATGGGCAAGTTCAGTAAAACAATCAATTGAATCAACCTTGGGTGCAGAAAATGTAGTGATTGACCTTCAGAAGATTAGTGTGGATGATTTGAACAACATCACCTATTTTGCAAATACTGCAGCTCAAAAGGACTATGACTTCTATACAGGGGGCTGGTCAGCTGACTATCAAGACCCATCTACCTACTTAGATACTCTAAATGTAAATAATGGCGCTAGCTTGCAAAACTTTGGCTTTGAGCCAGGCCAAGATATGGACAAGATGAAAGAGCTGGGCTTGGACACTTATACTAAGATGTTGGAAGAAGCAAATGCTGAAACGACAGATGTGAAAGTTCGCTATGAAAAATATGCGGATGCACAAGCTTGGTTGCTTGATAGTGGGATTATCATGCCGACCATTTCAGGAGGCGGTAGTCCTTCTGTAAGTAAGTCCAAACCTTTCAGTCGTGCCTATTCACTCGTTGGAATCAAGGGATCTGGCTTCAACTTTAAATACACAAAACTCAGAAGTGAAATTGTAACGACCAAAGAATATGAAGAAGCTAAGAAGAAATGGCAAGAAAAAACGTTGGAATCTAACAAAAAAGCCCAAGAAGAACTAGCGGATCATATTGAAAAGAAATAAGGGATTAAAAAGATTAACTTTCTTTGAGAGTTAATCTTTTTGATTTGATCTAGATTAGAAATTTCGTAAAAGGAGCCATTTAGGCTTGTTTTTTTATGAAAAATTAGTTATAATGAATAAGTTGCCACCCTTAGTGTAATGGATATCACGTAAGATTCCGGTTCTTGAGATGGGAGTTCGATTCTCTCAGGGTGGATGACTGAAGCTTGGACTCGTGAGAGTCCTTTTTTGTTGTCTAAGAGAGAGGAGACTGCTATGGCAGTGAAGTTAATCGCTCATACCTTGATTGAGAAGAATGGGCAGTATTTACTTATCAAACGCTCAAAAATAAAGCGCGGCCTTCCTAATGTTTATCCATGCTATTGGGATATTCCTGGCGGAAGCGTAGAAGAGAACGAACTACCCAGAGAAGCAGCTCTACGCGAGGCTATGGAAGAGGTTAATCAAAAGATTCGAATTGATAAGATTATTCATGAAGATAGTCAGTTTGACACAAGTAAAAATACTGTTTTTACACGCTTGGTTTATGAGGCTAGGATTATAGAGCAGCGTGATATCCTATTGGATCCAGAAGAGCATACAGACTTTATTTGGCTTTTTTCTTTGGAGGACTTAGAGGGAGAGCTGATTGTTCCTTATTTGCTTGATATTTTTGCTGACAGATCCACATAAAACAAAAAGACATCCCCTTTTATCAGGAGATGTTTTTTCTGATTAGTTTTTAGATGCTTCTTGGAATTCTGGATTCTTCCATGCTTCATCAATAATTGCTTGCAATTCTTTAGCAGATGCTTGCATTTTTTGAGTTTCTGCATCGTTCAATGGGATATTCACTGGACGAACGATACCGTGTGCACCAACAACTGCTGGTTGACCGATGAAGACATCTTTCACACCGTATTGGCCTTCTTGGAAGACTGAAAGTGGAAGTACGGCATTTTCATCGTCAAGGATAGCTTTTGTAATACGAGCAAGGGCTACAGCGATACCGTAGTATGTAGCGCCTTTCTTGTTGATGATTGTGTAAGCAGCATCACGAACACCTTCGAACAATTCGATTAATTCAGACTCTTGAACATTTTGAGTATCTTTAAGGAATTCTTCAAGGTTTACACCTGCGATGTTTGCATGTGACCAAACAGCAAATTCTGAATCGCCATGCTCACCCATGATGTAGGCGTGAACTGAACGAGCATCAACATCCAATTTTTCAGCAAGTGCTTGACGGAAACGAGCTGAGTCAAGTGAAGTACCTGAACCGATAACGCGTTCTTTAGGGAAACCAGAGAATTTCCAAGTTGAGTAAGTCAAAACGTCAACTGGGTTAGCAGCAACAAGGAAGATACCATCGAAACCTGATTCAACAACTTGTGTTACGATTGATTTGTTGATGGCAAGGTTTTTACCAACGAGGTCAAGACGAGTTTCACCTGGTTTTTGAGGTGCACCCGCAGTGATAACAACAAGGTCAGCGTCCGCACAGTCAGAGTATTGAGCTGCGTAGATCTTTTTAGGTGAAGTGAAGGCAAGGGCGTGGCTAAGGTCAAGCGCATCACCTACAGCTTTTTCGTGTAATTGTGGAATTTCGATAATTCCAAGCTCTTGTGCAATTCCTTGGTTAACAAGCGCGAAAGCGTAAGATGAACCTACGGCACCGTCACCAACAAGGATGACTTTTTTATGTTGTTTAGTAGCAGTCATTTCTAAACATCTCCTTATTATTTTTGGGGTTTTCCCCATACAATTACATTCTACCACTTTTGATACAGTTTGTCACGGCTCACCGTGGTATTTTGACCCCTAAAAGGCTATGTAAACGTTTTTATATTCGGTTTTAAATACTGAAAATATAGCTAAAATGTGGTATAATGAGATAGTGATTTAATATTGAAATGAGGCATTTTTTAATGCAAGATAGAAACTTAGTAGATGTCAATTTGACCAGCGAAATGAAGACCAGTTTCATCGATTATGCAATGAGTGTTATCGTGGCTCGGGCTCTTCCAGATGTTCGCGATGGTCTTAAGCCGGTTCATCGCCGGATTCTTTATGGCATGAATGAGCTAGGCGTTACGCCTGATAAGCCTCACAAGAAATCAGCTCGTATCACAGGGGATGTCATGGGTAAGTATCACCCGCATGGTGACTCCTCTATTTATGAAGCGATGGTGCGGATGGCTCAATGGTGGAGCTATCGCTACATGCTGGTAGACGGCCATGGAAACTTCGGTTCGATGGACGGAGACGGGGCTGCTGCCCAGCGTTATACAGAAGCACGTATGAGTAAGATTGCTTTAGAGATGCTTCGTGATATTAACAAAAATACTGTTGATTATATTGACAACTATGATGCCAGCGAGAGAGAGCCGATGGTTCTTCCTGCTCGCTTCCCTAACTTGCTCGTAAATGGAGCGACAGGGATTGCAGTTGGGATGGCGACTAATATTCCTCCACATAATCTTGGTGAGTCTATTGATGCCGTTAAGCTTGTCATGGATAATCCAGAAGTAACGACTCGGGACATCATGGAAGTCCTGCCTGGTCCAGATTTCCCGACAGGAGCACTGGTGATGGGCAAGTCTGGTATTCACCGGGCTTATGAAACGGGGAAGGGTTCGATTGTTCTTCGTTCGCGCACTGAAATCGAAGAGATGAAAAATGGCCGAGAGCGAATTGTCGTAACCGAGTTCCCTTACATGGTGAATAAGACTAAGGTCCATGAGCACATCGTTCGTCTGGTGCAGGAAAAACGTATTGATGGTATCACAGCTGTTCGTGATGAGTCCAACCGTGAAGGGGTCCGTTTTGTCATTGAGGTTCGTCGTGATGCCTCTGCTCATGTCATTCTAAATAACCTTTTCAAGCTGACTCAGATGCAGACCAATTTCAGCTTCAATATGCTGGCCATTCAAAATGGTGTGCCGAAGATTCTGTCTCTGCGTGAGATTTTGTTGGCCTACATTGAGCACCAAAAGGAAGTGGTGACTCGACGAACTGCCTTTGATAAAGAAAAGGCGGAAGCGCGAGCACACATCTTAGCTGGTTTGCTGATTGCGCTGGATCATATTGATGAAGTGATTCGCATCATCCGTAATAGCGAGACAGATGCAGAAGCACAGGCTGAATTGATGGCTAAATTTGAGCTGTCTGAGCGCCAGAGTCAGGCTATCCTCGACATGCGTCTGCGTCGTCTGACTGGTTTGGAACGCGATAAGATTCAGTCAGAGTATGACGAGCTGATTGCCTTGATTGCGGACTTGGCTGATATCTTGGCTAAGCCAGAGCGCGTTGTCGCTATTATCAAGGAAGAGTTAGACGAGGTCAAACGTAAATTTGCTGATGACCGCCGAACTGAGCTGATGGTGGGAGAAGTTCTTTCTCTTGAAGATGAAGATTTGATCGAGGAAGCGGATGTTTTGATTACCTTGTCTAATAAAGGCTATATTAAACGTCTGAATCAGGCAGAATTCACTGCTCAGAAACGTGGTGGCCGAGGTGTTCAAGGAACTGGTGTCAAAGATGATGACTTCGTCAAAGAGCTGGTTTCAACAAGTACCCACGATAGACTGCTCTTCTTTACTAACAAAGGCCGAGTTTATCGTCTCAAAGGATATGAAATCCCTGAGTATGGCCGTACAGCTAAGGGCTTGCCAGTGGTCAATCTCTTGAAACTGGATGAAGGAGAGACCATTCAGACCATTATTAATGTCCAGCAAGACAGTAGCGATCATTCCTATCTCTTCTTTACAACCCGTCTAGGTGTGGTTAAACGAACCAGCGTGACAGAATTTGCTAATATCCGTCAGAACGGTCTCAAGGCCCTGAATTTGAAAGATGAAGACGAGCTTATCAATGTCTTTCTGACGGACGGTGCTGCGGATGTTATCATTGGTACTAAGTTTGGTTATTCGGTCCGTTTCAATGAGACAGCTGTCCGGAGCATGAGCCGTAGTGCGACAGGTGTTCGTGGGGTTAATCTGCGTGACGGCGACCAGGTCGTTGGAGCTGGTGTGATTTCTGAGGGTGACGAAGTGCTTGTCATTACCGAAAAAGGCTATGGTAAGCGAACTCTTGCCAGTGAGTATCCAACCAAGGGCCGTGGTGGTAAAGGGATAAAAACAGCCAATATCACTGATAAGAACGGACCTCTCGCTGGTCTGATGACCGTCACTGGCGAAGAAGATTTGATGATTATCACCAATACAGGTGTCATTATCCGTACCAGTGTGGCTAATATTTCTCAGACAGGCCGCTCAACTATGGGAGTGAAGGTTATGCGTCTGGACCAAAATGCTCAGATTGTTACCTTTACAACGGTTGCGCCTGACGCAAAAGACGATGAGGAAGAAGTAGAATAAGAGGAGGATGAATGTGAAGAAATCTAAGAAAAAATTCAAGCTAAGAAATTTCATCATTAACTGTGCGGTTTTCCTTTTATTTCTAGTTGCTCTAGCTCTGATTTTCAACTCGTCTATCCGAAATATGATCATGGTTTGGCACACGAATCAATACCAGGTTAGCAAGGTCTCTAAGGAAGAAATCAAGCAGAATAAGGCAGTCGAGTCGAGTTTTGAGTTTAGTGAAGTCCAATCTCTTTCGACAGAAGCGGTCATCAATGCTCAGTGGCAGGCCCAAAAATTACCAGTTATCGGTGGCATTTCAATTCCTGAAGTTTCGATGAATCTGCCAATTTTCAAAGGTTTGGATAATGTTGGCCTTTACTATGGTGCTGGCACTATGAAAGAAGATCAACAAATGGGACAAGGGAATTACGCCTTAGCTAGCCATCACGTCTTTGGAATTACTGGAGCCAGTGACATGCTCTTTTCACCGCTAGACCGTGCCAAAATAGGGATGAAAATCTATATCACGGATAAGGATAAGATCTATACCTATACGATTTCTAGTATAGAAAGTGTCGCACCAGAGCGCGTGGATGTCATCAATGACACAGAAGGAGTTGCTGAGATCACTTTAGTCACATGTGAGGATGCAGCAGCAACCAGTCGAACTATTGTTAAAGGTACGCTTGAAAGTACGATTGACTATGACAAGGCACCAAACGATATTTTAGATGCTTTCAGTCGATCTTATAATCAAATGCAGCTATGATGCAAATATTGTCAAAACGAAGTAACAAGAGTTACTTCGTTTTTTGGTTGAAGATAGCTATAATAATACTTGAAAGACAAAATTTAAGGAGAGAGCGAGTAAGCACTTTATTCATGGGAAAATTATCAAAGGAAAATTATCAAACTAACTGTCTTATATATCAAGATGAGACGGGTTTCGATTGTGTTAGTAAAATTGGTTCATGCTCGTATCCAAGGGGCTATCGTTCTCATGTAGCCGGTCAGCATATTCGTGAGTTTCGCTATTATTATGGAATTGTGGATATCCAAACCTTGAATATCTCTGAAAATATAGAATTTACCTCCATTCCACCTTAGATACCTGAATGAACCCTATTGAGCAAGTCTGGGTTGAGATTTTAAAACGTGGGTTTAAGAAAGAAGTATATAGAAAATTGAATGAGAACATTAATAAATTCAAGAGAGTATTCAAATCTCATCTTCTTGTCAACTTAAATTGACTGTATGTAGAGAATGGACTTCAGCCATTCTTGATTATTTTGAGTATGATATCAAACTTAATTTTAAAATTTAAGCAATTTATATTAAAAAGACCGTTTCTACGGTCTTAGCTTGTAATTGATTATAATTCAAAATGAACATCTACTCTTTAATTTCAGAAAACTCAGCGTCAATTATTTCGCTGTCATTTAAGCTATCTTTGAATTCTGGATTTAACTCATCTTCAATACCAAGATCTAGTTTATATTCTCCCTTTAACATTTTTTCAAATGTGTCAGCAAGTCTTGTTCCCATCGGCTTAAATGTAAAGTAAGTAATTCCTCCTGAAGCTAATCCTCCTAGAATTGGAACTGTCTTTGTAATTATAGAACCAACTGATTTTTTTGTAATGTTTACGCCAATAATTGTTCCGACTTTTTTCACAAGAGGATACCAAGCCGTTTTAGTTAATGCTTGTTTAGCTACCATTTTCCCAAGATTCTTTCCCGCTGTCTTAGAAACATTTGCAATCAAGGCAGTTGCTCCACTTGCACCGAACATTATTCCAAGGTAAGAGATGATTCGTATTTGTACTTCTTCAGGTAATTCCTTATAGTTTCCTTTATATAAGTCGTCTTCTCCAAATAAATAAGCAATTTGTTGAGCTAAATTTAGAGCAAAGCCCATATATTGAACAATATCTGCTCCCCCAGCAACTACAGCAGTAACTGGATTTGAAGGTAATCCAGCAACAAAAGAAGTGAAAGAGGTTTTAGCGGTGCTATCTTTGATTATTTTTTCAGCCCTTTTTCTTAATGCCTCTGGTGTGAAAACTATTTGAGGCCCATGTTCCAAAATACTATCAAGATATCTACTATCTTTAAATTGATTCCGAAGGAATTCTTCTCTATCTACCTTCACGACTGGAAGTTGGCTAGCCGCATTGATTGTCTGTATAACTACAGAATAAGCATCATTTTGCTTCATAAAAATTCTCCTTTTGATTAGTATCTATATTATATATATATATATATTGTCAAGTATTTTATTCTATTTCATTATTGAGTTTCTTTTAATAATTTTGTATAGAAAATTGTTGCTTTTTCAAGCTTTAGTAATTAAGAATAAAATAACCTAAATAAGTGAGCTACCTCAATTGATAAATATATTATCAAACGTTTGGTATGTAGTTCATTTATTTAGGTTCTTTTTTTATTTAATCTCGAATTAATAGGTAAGGAGGTTGATATGTATCGTATTTCATTGCAGGATGACATAAGCATGATGCCGCGTGAACGGCTGATAAGAGAAGGAGCGGATAAACTCAGTAATCAGGAATTGCTATCTATATTTTTACGAACAGGCAGCAAAAAAGAAACTGTCTTTCAAGTTTCTCAAAGGATTTTATCATCGATTTCTAGTTTGAATGATTTGAAATATCTGACTTTGCAAGAATTGCAGACAATTTCAGGTATTGGACCTGTAAAGGCTGTTGAGTTGCAGGCCATCATTGAGCTTGGCTGTCGTATCAACAAAGCTGAAGTGCTGGAGAGGGAGCAAATTCTTGGAAGTCAAAAACTAGCTCGCAAAATGCAGGTCGAATTGGGAGATAAAAAGCAGGAATGTTTGGTTGCTATTTATCTCAACAGTCAAAACCAGATCATCCATCAGCAGACAATCTTTGTAGGAACGGTAACTAGAAGTATTGCTGAACCACGTGAGATTTTGCATTATGCGCTCAAACACTTGGCAACATCTATTATACTTGTGCACAATCATCCTTCTGGAGTGACTTTCCCAAGTAAGAATGACGACGAGGTTACCAAACACATGAAAGAAGCTTGTGAACTAATGGGGTTGGTTCTTTTAGATCATTTAATTGTTTCAAAAAATAATTATTATAGTTATCGTGAAAAAACAGATTTGATCTAAAGTTTGTGGACCACATAATCAAACAAGGCTAAATCACCTGTTCTTGTGGGAAATAGAAATTCTGGATGCCACTGCACACCAAGAAATGGACTTCCATCAGTTGAGGTAACAGCCTCAATGACCTTGTCACGAGGATCGTAGGCTATAACTTCTAGATTTTTCGCTAGATCCTTGATACTTTGGTGATGGAATGAGTTGATTTGGCAAGTAGGTCCGTATAATTCATGGAGGATGGAGCCATTTTTAGTGACCATAGTCTGTGTGGTGTATTGAGCAGTGCTATCTTGCCAGTGATTCTCGATGTCTTGGTGAAGTGTGCCACCCATAGCAACATTGTAAAGCTGAGTACCGCGACAGACACCAAAAATAGGCTTGTTTTGCTTCCGTGCTTCTCGGATGAGAGCCAGTTCAAATAGATCCCTTTGAAGCAGATAATCATCGCTTTCGATAGTCTGTTCCTCGCCGTAGAAATGAGGGTGGACATTTTGTCCACCGGTAAGGATCAGTTTATCGATCATAGTGATATAGGTGTGAGCTAAGGCTTCATCACCAATTGGTAAGATAATTGGGATTCCTCCAACTTTATTGACTCCCTCGATAAAGCCAGTTGAAGTATAACTAATATGAATAAATTGATCGTTAGGAATATCCCTTTGGTTTCCTGTTATACCGATAATCGGTTTTTTCATAAAGTGTTTGTTTCCTTTCTTACCTTACTCATCATCTTTTCTCATGAAGTAGAGTAAGGTTTGGAGTTCGCTGGTTAGGTCCACATATTGTACAACCACATCTTTGGGGACAGATAGGTGCACTGGGGAGAAGCAAAGAATTCCCTTGATACCAGCATCAACCAAGACGGATGCGACTTCTTGTGCCTTAACGCTCGGCACTGTCAGAATGGCTGTCTTTACGTTTCCTTCTTGGACCTTTTCTTTTATTTGAGAAATTCCATAAATAGGAATTCCATCATTTGTGGTGGTTCCGACGTCAGAATAATCATCTGTATCAAAGGCCATTACAATCTTCATTTTATTCCGTTCATGAAAGCGGTAGTGTAAAAGAGCACGGCCCATATTTCCGACACCAACAATCATGACATTTGTAATCGAGTTGTCATTGAGAAGATTGGCAAAGAAATTCATTAGTTTCTTGACATCGTAGCCAAAACCTCTACGACCTAACTCACCGAAGTAAGAAAAGTCACGCCGAACAGTCGCAGAGTCGATTCCAATCGCCTCTGCGATTTGTTTTGAATTGGCCTTTTCAATATTTTCTGCATTAAATCGCTTGAAAATTCGGTAGTAGAGGGAGAGCCGCTTAGCAGTAGCACGTGGAATAGAATTGCTTTTTTCAGTTTTCACAAAATCACGACCTTTCTATCTTCTATTCTATAGAAAGCTTGTGAAAAAATCAACTAATTTGATGAACAAAATATTATTATACTAATAAATATAGATAAAATAATAGAAATAAGCAAAATTCTTAGAATTTCGCTTATTGGGGTGTTTTTTCAAAAATATCTCTTTCAACTAAACTATCCATCAAGAAATAGAATTTTTGCTGAATAATATGGTGTTTTTCTGATTTGAAGATATTAACCAATCTTAAACCAGACTTGTCCGTAATATTGATTTTAACTCCGCTTAGATCTTTATTGATGATAATCTTAAGCAAGAATCCATCGCCACTATTGGGAACAGCTTCGAGTAAACGAGAAAGCTCGTAATTACCAACTTTTGTTTCAGCAAATGTATTGTCCCGTAAGGTAAATTTCTTAACATTTGGATGGAGTGAGTAGGTGAAGTCGCAGTTTGCTAAGCTAACAGAAGTTTGAAAAGCCATCTTATCCTCCTAGTATTTCTTTTAGTTTTTGGCTGAATAGTTTGATTTCTTGGATGCTAGTTTGATCTGATACACTGATGCGAATGGATTCTTTTAGGCGCTCAGAGTTAGAGCCATATAAGGCTTGAAGGACATGGCTGGGCTGAACAGCACCAGCTGTACAAGCAGAGCCGGTCGAGATTGAAAAGCCATTAAGGTCCATTTGAAGCAAGATAAGATCATTCTTTTGGCTTGGAAATCCAATATTGACAACATAAGGCAGGCTAGGCTGACTTTCGTTTAAGTAGTAGTCTATATCCGTTAGGTTGTCCAGTAAAGTATCTTTTAACTGCTGGGCATGCTCAAGATTTTCCTCTAAGTGGGCAACATTTTCAGAAAGGGCAGTTGCCATCCCGACAATAGAAACGAGGTTTTCTGTACCCGCTCGATGTTTGTTTTCTTGATCGCCGCCATGCATGAAATTATCAAAATCCATCTGGTCAGCATAGAGAAATCCAACTCCTTTTGGACCGTGGAATTTGTGGGCTGATGCACTCAGGAAATTGATTCCCCATTCTTCAGGATAGACAGGGAGCTTTCCGACCGCTTGGACTGCGTCAACGTGAAAAGCAGCAGGATGATCCTTTAGTAATTCACCAATTTCTTGAATCGGCAAAATATAGCCTGTTTCATTATTGACAGCCATTACTGAGACAAGGATAGTATCTGGTCTGAGAGCATTCTTGATATCTTCAGTTCGGATTTGCCCATCCACTGGCTGAATGATAGTCGCTTCAAAACCGAAGTTCTCCACCAAGTATTCAACAGGCTCTAAAACAGCATGGTGTTCAATGGCCGTAGTGATAATATGCTTGCCTTGATTCTGATGGCGTAGGGCATATCCCTTGATTGCAGTGTTATTACTTTCAGTAGCACCTGAGGTGAAGAGGATATTTTTGCTCTGTGTGTGTAGAACTTTAGCAATATCTTCGCGAGCTTGTCGGAGCAGTTTTTTAGCTTCTCGACCGTGGCTGTGGGTACTGGATGGATTGCCGAAGACTGTCATTGCCTGAGTCATGGACTTAATCGCAGCAGGCGATAAGGCAGTCGTAGCAGCATTATCTAAATAAATCACAAATTTATCCCTTATTTCTTTTGAAAAGCAAAAAGTGGGCTGACTGGTTTTCTTTCTTGAATACGCACGATAGCATCGCCAATCAACTCGCTGGCTGTGATGTAGTGAACATTCTTCGGAGTCTTTTCTTTGGTATCAACAGAGTCAGTCACCAAGATTTCTCGGATAGGAACACTGTCTAGTAAGTCTGCAGCTTCATCTGCAAATAAACCATGGCTTGAGACAGCATAGATTTCGACAGCTCCTTCACGTTCAACGATTTTAGCAGCTTCTGAGAAGGTACGACCGGTATTCAAGATATCGTCAATCAAAATCGCTTTTTTACCTTCAACTTCACCGATGATATAGCCTTCAGAGCGTCCTGCTTCATCTTCACCGTAGTCGATGATGGCGATTGGAGCATCGAGATATTCTGCCAAGCTACGAGCGCGTTTCACGCCAGAATTTTTCGGGCTAACGACGACAACATCCTCGCCAGTTAATCCCATATTGCAATAATGCTCAGCAAACAATGGAATAGTGAAGAGATTATCGACAGGAATATCAAAGAAGCCTTGTACTTGGACAGCGTGAAGGTCAAGTGAGATAACTCTGTCTACGCCAGCTCCAACCAGCATATTGGCAACGAGTTTTGCAGTGATTGGCTCGCGAGGAGCAGCTGTCCGATCTTGGCGAGCATAACCAAAATAAGGCATAACCACAGTTACGGTATTGGCACTTGCTCGTTTACAAGCATCAACCATAATCAATAACTCCATCAAGTGATTGTTGACTGGGAAGCTGGTAGACTGGATGATATAGATATCATAGCCACGAACACTCTCCTCAATGTTAATCTGAATCTCGCCATCAGAAAATTGGCGGGAAGAAAGCTTGCCTAAAGGTACTCCGGCAGCTTCAGCAATCTTCTCAGCAATTGAGTGATTGGAATTGAGGGAGAAAAGCTTCATATTTTTTTTGTCTGACATTAGAATGACCATCCTCTTTTTGTCTCTTTAGATTTATAAATATTATTTTACCAAAAAAATGAGATTATTTCAGCATTTTTACAAGTTTTCGGCAAATCTGGCAATCTTACTTTTACCAGGCTTATATTGGATTTGATTTTCGTTTAAAAAGTCTTTGAACTTTTGCTCCCCCTCTTCAATATCATTGATTTCTAATTCTAGTTCGAAATCTTTTTTACCAAAGTAACGACTTTCGTCTAAGGCAAAAAGGCCGATTGCATCTTGTTTTTCATAGCGAATATTTTCAAGGGTTCCGAGTATTGTCAGTTTGTCAACGGGGATTTTTTTCTCTTGGAGTTTGTCTAGGATTTCTCCCTGAGGAAATTGCAAATTTTCTGTAATTTTCTTAAATTCATCTTTGGACAAGGCTTGGTTATACTCGAAATTTCCGAGTTTTTGAGGAATTTTCAGAGTGAACTCAGCAGCGTCAGGAGTGGTTCGGACTCGCAGAGCCATACGAGCTTCACGGAGAGCAAAGTCAGCCGAATCAATATAATAGTTGACTTGGAAAATTGGCTGGACATGATCAAAGAAGGTCAGAAGTCGTTTGTGTTCGTCTTCTGTTAACATTGTTTTGTATTCTATTTCTAAATGGTTCATTTTTAAATCCTTTTCTTTATCTGAAAGCGATTTTATGTTATAATAACAACTGTGTTTATTTTATACAAAAAACGAATAGATGACAAGGTATGTATATGACAATAGATTGGGAAGATTTTCTGGATCCATATATTCAGGCAGTTGGTGAGTTGAAAATCAAGCTTCGTGGCATTCGCAAACAGTATCGCAAACAGCAACGCCATTCACCAATTGAGTTTGTAACAGGTCGCGTAAAGCATATTGAAAGCATCAAGGAGAAAATGGAACTTCGGGGGATTACCGAGGAAAACTTAGCCCAAGAGATGCAGGATATTGCTGGTTTGCGTGTCATGGTTCAATTTGTAGACGATGTGGATGAAGTTTTAGAAGTTTTGCGAAATCGGACAGACATGCGTATCGTCCAGGAACGTGATTACATTAAAAACAAAAAAGCCAGTGGTTATCGTAGCTACCATGCCATCGTTGAATATCCGGTAGATACGATTAACGGAAACAAAGTTATCTTAGCAGAAATTCAGATTCGTACCTTGTCCATGAACTTTTGGGCAACGATTGAGCACTCTTTAAACTATAAGTATAAAGGAGAATTTCCAGAGGAAATCAAACGGCGCTTGGAGACAACAGCTAATCTCGCCTATCAGCTAGATGAAGAGATGGGAGCCATTCGCGATGCCATCCAAGAAGCACAAGCACTCTTTGATCCTCTGCACCGCAAGCTAAATGACGGTGTTGGAAATAGTGACGATACAGATGAAGAATACAGGTAAAAAAATAGCGATAATCCGCAATCGCAAAAGGCAGAGTGAGGAAGTTTTTCAAACTCTGATGCAAAAATTGCGGAAAGCAGGCTTTATCCTGACACCCAAAAATCCAGATATCGTGATTTCTGTCGGTGGTGATGGGATGCTACTATCAGCCTTTCACAAATATGAAGAGCAGCTGGATAAGGTGCGCTTTGTTGGTGTCCATACAGGACATTTGGGTTTTTATACGGACTATCGAGACTTTGAAATCGACAAATTAGTGGAAAATCTGAAATTGGACACAGGTGCCAAGGTCTCTTATCCGATTTTAAATGTCAAGCTGACCTTTGAAAACGGGGAAACTCGGACGATTCGTGCGCTCAATGAAGCAACGATTAAACGTTCCGACAGAACCATGGTAGTTGATGTGGTCATCAATAATGTCCATTTTGAGCGTTTTAGAGGCGATGGGATTTCTGTCTCAACGCCTACTGGAAGCACAGCCTACAATAAATCATTGGGAGGAGCTGTTCTACATCCAACGATTGAAGCCTTGCAGATGACAGAGATTGCTAGCCTCAACAATCGTGTTTATCGTACTTTAGGTTCCTCAGTTATCGTTCCTAAAAAAGATAAGATTGAGCTGCTGCCGACACGCAATGATTACTATACCATAGCGGTCGATAATCAAACGTTTTCTTATAAAAATATTGTCCGTATCGAGTACCAAATCGATAATCATAAGATTAACTTTGTAGCTTCGCCTAGCCATACCAGCTTTTGGAATCGCGTGAGAGACTCCTTTATCGAGGAGTGCCAAGAATGAGATTTGAATTTATTGCGGATGAGCATGTCAAAGTCAAAACATTTTTGAAAAAGCATGAAATTTCAAAAGCCCTTTTGGCCAAAGTGAAGTTTGCAGGTGGAAATATTCTTGTCAATAATCAGCCTCAAAACGCTATTTATTTGCTGGATATTGGCGATAAGGTGACAGTAGATATCCCTTCTGAGAAGGGATTTGAAAGCCTAGAAGCAGTGGATCGTGATCTGTCGATCGTGTATGAAGATGAGCACTTTCTAGTTTTAGATAAACCTGCCGGAGTAGCTAGTATCCCTAGTGTCAACCATTCGAATACGATGGCAAACTTTGTTAAGGCTTACTATATTCGGCAAGATTATGAAAATCAGCAGGTTCACATTGTGACGAGATTGGATCGCGATACTAGTGGACTCATGCTCTTTGCAAAACATGGCTATGCTCATGCAAGACTGGATAAGCAACTGCAGAAAAAAATGATTGAAAAGCGCTATTACGCGCTCGTTCAGGGGAGCTGTGAGCTTAAATCAGAGGGTGATATTATTGCACCAATTGGGCGCGATCCTGATAGCATCATCACCAGATGTGTGACAAAGGATGGCAAGTATGCTCATACCAGCTACAAGGTTGTGGAGCAGTTTGGCAATATCTATTTGGTAGATATTCGTCTGCACACTGGACGAACCCATCAAATTCGTGTGCACTTTGCCCATCTTGGCTTCCCACTCCTTGGAGATGATCTCTATGGCGGGACTTTGGAAGCGGGAATTAACCGTCAGGCCTTGCATTGTCACTCTTTATCTTTTTATAATCCATTTTTGGAAAAGCAGCTTCAATTGGAATCCCAGTTGCCGATTGATTTCCAGAATACTATTACATTGTTAATAAAAAATACTTAAAATTTTAAAGGAGAAACTCATGGAAGTTTTTGAAAGTCTCAAAGCCAACCTGGTTGGTAAAAATGTACGCATCGTTCTCCCTGAAGGGAAAGAACCTCGTATCCTTCAAGCGACAAAACGTTTGGTTAAAGAAACAGATGTCATCCCAGTATTGCTTGGTAAACCTGAAAAAATTAAAATCTACCTTGAAATCGAAGGGATCACTGAAGGTTACGAAGTTATCGACCCTGACCACTACGCTAAGTTTGACGAAATGGTTGCTGCGCTCGTTGAACGTCGTAACGGTAAGATAACAGAAGAAGAAGCTACTAGACTCTTGAGTGAAGACGTTAACTACTTTGGTGTTATGCTAGTTTATATGGGCTTGGTTGACGGTATGGTTTCAGGTGCACTTCACTCAACTGCTGCAACTGTTCGCCCAGCACTTCAAATCATTAAAACTCGTCCGAATGTTACTCGTACTTCAGGTGCCTTCTTGATGACTCGTGGTTCAGAACGTTATCTTTTCGGAGACTGTGCGATCAACATTAATCCAGATGCAGATGACTTAGCTGAAATTGCTATCAACTCAGCAATTACTGCAAAAATGTTTGGTATTGAACCAAAAATTGCAATGTTGAGTTACTCAAGTAAAGGATCTGGTATCGGTGAAAACGTTGATAAAGTAGTAGCAGCTACTAAACGTGCACGTGAACTACGCCCAGACCTTGAAATTGATGGAGAATTGCAATTTGACGCTGCCTTCCACCCTGAAACAGCAGCTTTGAAAGCTCCAGGAAGTAAAGTGGCTGGACAAGCAACAGTATTTATCTTCCCAAGTATCGAAGCTGGAAATATTGGTTACAAGATTGCAGAACGTCTTGGTGGTTTCTCAGCTGTAGGACCTGTTTTACAAGGTTTGAACAAGCCAGTTAATGACCTTTCTCGTGGATGTAGCTCAGATGATGTTTATAATCTTACTCTCATCACTGCAGAACAAGCAATTTATCAATAAGATTTAGTCCTCTTTCCCATGGGAAGAGGCTTTTTAGTACTGAGAAAAGGACAGCTATAAGCTTCTATGTTATACTAGATATATGTTAGATTTGAAAAAATACGGTATCGTCATGTGGCCGGAGGAGAAGATCATTTCTTTTCGTGAGAAACTCCTCAACTGGTATGATGAAAACAAGCGAAATCTACCTTGGCGGAGAAGTAAAAATCCTTATCACATCTGGGTATCTGAAATCATGCTCCAGCAAACCAGGGTGGATACAGTTATTCCATACTACAAACGATTCTTGGACTGGTTTCCAACTGTTGAAAGTCTGGCGAATGCCCCTGAAGAGCGTCTGCTGAAGGCTTGGGAAGGTTTGGGTTATTATTCTCGAGTACGCAATATGCAAGTTGCTGCTCAGCAGATTATGACTGACTTTGAAGGGACATTTCCAAACACTTACGAAGAAATTTCTAGTTTGAAAGGGATTGGCCCCTATACTGCGGGTGCAATTTCCAGTATCGCTTTTAATTTACCCGAGCCTGCGGTGGATGGCAATGTCATGCGGGTGCTGAGTCGCTTGTTTGAAGTTGATTTAGATATTGGGCAACCAAGCAATCGTAAGGTCTTTCAGGCTATGATGGAGATTCTGATTGATCCAGATAGACCCGGAGATTTCAATCAAGCACTGATGGATCTGGGGTCAGATATCGAATCTCCTGTTAATCCTCATCCAGAAGATAGTCCAGTAAAAGAGTTCAGTGCAGCTTATTTGCACGGAACCATGGATAAATATCCCATTAAAGCACCTAAAAAGAAGCCAGTTCCGGTCTATCTTCAAGGCTTGATTATCGAAAATGAGCAAGGACAATTCTTGCTTGAAAAAAATGAGGCTGCTGGCTTGTTATCTGGTTTTTGGCATTTTCCATTGATTGAAGTCGAGGAATTTCAAATTGAAAATCAGATCTCTCTATTTGAAGTGGCTGAAAATCAGCCCAGTCTGGATCTGTCTCCTCAAGAAAGCTTTGAGCAGGATTATGATTTGACTGTCGATTGGCAGCAGCAGTCCTTTCCAAAGGTGCAACATGTATTCAGTCATCGCAAGTGGCATATCCAGCTGGCTTATGGCCGAGTTAAAGATAGTCAGCACGCAGCTGAGGGAGAGGTCTTGTGGCTACATCCAGAAGAATTTGCCAAGTACCCTTTTGCCAAACCTCAGCAGAAGATGTGGGAGGCTTTTGGGAACGTAAAATATGGAAACTAAAGTTAAATAGTCTGTTGAACTTGATTAAATTTACGAAGAATAGGAAATCATTGAAATATGTCCCATACCCCTAGTCCTCCAGATAAAACTTTTATTGGACGCCGTAGCAGACTTGCTGGTGTCATTTATTTTATATTAGGAGCTTTGAATTTCTTACATTGCCTTCTTTATTTTCAGTGGATATTTTCCCCAACTGCGAGAACTGACTTCATCATTATTCTAATTTTTATAGGTTTAAATATTTATTTTTTGACTCGCGAGTTCATCTATAAATGCTTCCATTGGTGTGGCTATCATGCCTTACCTGAGTTAGCTAAGTTCGGGAGCGGACGCTATTCCTTTCACTTGCCTGTCTTCGAAAGACATACCGAAAACTATAAAGTCTATTACAGTAAAAGATCAAAGAAACATCAATTTCTTTTCTTTGTGAGCTATATTTTATATGTGAATTTAATTTTAGTAGTTCTTTTGCTCTTCTCATGTGCATACTGGGCTATGTTCATTGAGAGTTCCTCGAAATTTCAAGATTGGCATGCTTTTCTATTTATCTTTTTACTAATCATCCTGTATATCTGTATTGAAGCTTTATTTAAAAAATATAAACATTGGTTTAAAAATTATTTTAAACTAGATGATAGAATAGTAGAACACGGCTTTCCGATATATACTTTGAAAGAAAAATAAAAGACAAACAATATAGTTTGTCTTTTTCGCTTTTAAAATAACTTATAGTCCTTCTCGCTCTGTAAGGAGAGAGGCTAATAAACTAGCCTTTAGATGGATATTCGTGCTTAAATCCCAGCAAAAGCTTTAATTTCATCTGCAGTCATAGAAGAATCACAACGAACAGAGACTTGGCCGTCTTGAACATGAACAAAACCAGGGACTGTCGGAATGCTGTATTCAGAGCGGAAGGCTTGCAGTTTCTCTAATTCGCTGGCTTCTTCGCTATTGATAAAGAAAATATGCGCCTTGGTATCAGCGACAACGCCAGCAAGAGTAGCTGCGAATTTACGACAGTAAGGGCAAGTTTTACGACCAACGAAGAAAGTTGCTGTCTCTTTGTCAGCAATCGCTTGACGAGCTCGGTCAACAGTTGTGACTTCCAAGTCTTTAATATTTTGAGCAAATTGTTCCATAAATAATCCTCATTTCTTTTGATAAAACTAGTATGCCATAAAGTTCTTAAAATTGCTTAGATTTGATACGAAAAAAAGATGAGATTGCTTGGTCTCATCTTTTATAGGTCTTTATTTTACAAAAGCATTGATTTCCGCTTCGATATTTGCAATCTTAGCTTGTGAATCTTCGTTGCTTTCACCCACAACGGCAATGTAGAACTTGATTTTTGGTTCTGTTCCGGATGGACGGACAGCAATCCATGAACCATCAGCCAAGGTGTATTTCAGCACATCGCTTGGAGGAGTCGTAAGAGCTGTAACAGTACCATCTGCAGCAGTAGCAGTTTGAGCCTTAAAGTCTTCTACGACAGTAATAGCTGTTTGGTTCCATTCTTTCGGACCATTGTCACGGAATTTAGCCATGATAGCCTTGATTTGCTCAGCACCGTCAACACCAGACAAGGTTACAGAGATAGTCTTTTCAGCAAAGTAACCGTACTCTTTGTAGATTTCTTCAATACCGTCAGCCAGAGTCAAGCCACGTGAGCGATAGTAGGCAGCAAGCTCAGCCACGACCAAAACAGCTTGGATTGCATCTTTATCACGTACGAATGGTTTGATCAAGTAACCAAAGCTTTCTTCAAACCCCATCATGTAAGTGTGGTTGTGTTTTTCTTCAAATTCTTGAATCTTTTCAGCGATAAATTTGAAACCAGTCAAGACATTGAACATGGTTGCGCCATAACTTTCAGCAATCTTAGTCACCAAGTCAGTAGAAACGATAGACTTGCAGAGAGCTGCGTTAGCTGGCAGAGTTCCAGCACTCTTATGAGCTTCCAAGATGTATTTAGCCATGATAGCCCCGATTTGGTTACCTGAAAGGTTGAGGTAGCTGCCGTCTTTTTGAAGAACTTCAACACCGACACGGTCAGCATCTGGGTCAGTTGCAACCAAGACATCTGCACCAACCTTGCGGCCTAATTCTTCAGCTAAGGCAAAGGCTGCTTGGCTTTCAGGGTTTGGAGACTTAACAGTAGAGAAGTCTGGATCAGCTACAGCCTGAGCTTCAACGACTTCAACAGAATCAAATCCAGCTTGAGCCAAAGCACGACGAGCCAGCATTTCACCAGTACCGTGCAGTGGAGTATAGACAATCTTCATGTCCTTGCCGTATTCATCAATTAGTTTTTGATTGATATTGACATCCTTAACTTCCTTGAGGTATTCAGCATCAACAGCATCGCCAATCACTTCAATCAAGCCAGAAGCTTTTTCAGCTTCCACATCAGCAACCTCGATAGCAAAAGGATTTTCAATCGCACGGATGTAGTCTGTCAATGCATCGGCATCATGCGGAGGCATTTGTCCGCCGTCTTCACCATATACCTTGTAGCCGTTAAATGGAGCAGGGTTGTGGCTGGCTGTAATCATGATACCAGCAAAGGTTCCTAAATGACGTACCGCAAATGAAAGTTCTGGAGTTGGGCGCAGACTTTCAAAGACATAGGACTTGATGCCATGTTTAGCCAAGACTGCAGCAGATTCAAAGGCAAATTCTGGTGAAAAATGACGAGAGTCATAAGCAATCGCAACACCGCGTTTTTTGAACTCATCTCCTTTTTCTTCAATCAAGCGAGCCAAACCCTCAGTTGCCTGACGGACAACATAAATATTAATACGGTTGGTACCAGCGCCAATTAAACCACGCATACCAGCAGTACCAAACTCAAGATTGGTGTAAAAGGCATCTTCCTTAGTTTTTTCGTCCATACCTTCTAACTCTTTCCGAAGGTAGTCAGGAAGTTCAGCGAAGTCAAGCCATTTTTTGAAGTTTTCTTGATAGGTCATAGATGGAGTCTCCTTTATATTTAAGATAGAAAATCACCGCGTCTTTAAGGATAAGCCGCAAGATTTTCTTGTTTGTTTAATCGCTTTCATTGTAACATATTTTCATATTTTTTGAAAGTACTGACCTAAAAAATAATGAAATCCTTTGAAAAAGTGAATAAAAATAGAGTAAAAAAATAATCACTTAAGTGATTATTTTTTTAGTTTTTCAAGTGCTGGAACGATTGCAACTGTAAGGAGAGCGGATATAATCATTTCTGAGATTGAATTGGCTGATAAAACCAGTGCAAGCATGGCTCTGATGTCTCCATTGTAAACAGATGAAAATAGAATGAAAATTCCTCCGAGAACGAAAATGGTGTTAGTCATTGAGCCCACGGCACCAGCTAAAACTAAACCTGGCTTGTTTTTCATCCATTTGTAGACAAAATACGGAGTGATTCCGATTAGAATACGTGGAACCATAGCGATCATCAATGAATTGATACTACCGTTTTCTACAAAAGGACTGAAGAGGTAGCTAGTTGGCAGTAGGACAACGGTGTTGGTCACCACACTGATTACCCCCATCAGAGCTCCAAGAACAGCTCCAATTCGCGGTCCGTAGATAATACTAGCGATAATGACTGGAATATGAATAATGGTCGGTTTAATCGGAACCGGTAGTAGGTTGAAAATAACAGAGCTCAGCAGATGGAGCACTAACATAATAGCAAAAAAGATAGCAATTTGCGCGATACTAGATTGTTTTCTCATTTATAATTTCCTTTACTTTTTCTATAATAATATTGACATCAGCTAGAGCGCCAGTCCCATGATCTCCGCAAGCTAGAACAGCTTCACGCGGTTCGATAATCTCCCAGCCAAATTTTTTTAATCTTTCCAAATTGTGCTGAGTTAGGGGATTTTCATGCATCTTGGTATTCATGGCTGGTGCGATGGCTTTTTTGACATGAGACGGGAGAGCAAGGGCTGTAGCGGTTACCATATTATCCGCTAGACCATTAGCCAGTTTGGCGATGGTATTAGCCGTTGCGGGAGCGACTAAGAAAAGATTTGTTTCTTTGCCGATCTCAATATGGTTGACCTTGTCTGGCCTCGGCTCGTACATAAGGTCAAGGGAAACAGGATTCTTTGATAAAACCTGTAAGGTCAGAGGGGTGATAAAGTGACTGGCAGCTTCCGTCATGAGAACAGACACACTGTAGCCTAGTTTCCCCAACTGGCTCGTAATATCTGCTGCTTTATAGGCCGAAATACTGCCCGTGACAGCGAGAGTAACATGGGTCATGAACTGTCTCCTTTCTGGATATGGCTTAACAATTGTTCAGCAATTTCTTCCTTGGAGAAAGCTTCAGTGACAGTATTTGCACCAAGGAGGTAGGCGTGGTGTTGCCCGCTTGAAATCTCCGTTAAATCATTGGCTACAATTAGTTCTGCTTGATTTTTTTCAAGGCTTGCTTTAGCAGCGGCAAGTAAGTCTTCTTTAGAAACGCCTACTAAGAGCTTAAAGCCGATCAATCGAATATTGGGATTCCATTCCTTGACTTTACCGATGATTTTAGGATTTTTCTTGAGGAAAAGAACCTGATAATCATCAGCAGATGAAATCTTACTTTCAGAATTGCTCTTTTCCAGAAACTCTGTCAAATCTGAACTGGCAAGAACCTCCTCAAATCCTGCCATATACACTGGTTTGTAGTCAGAAACAGCCATTGAATGAATAAGCACATCATGAGATGGTACCAGCTCTTTCATGGCTGTCAGGAGCTGCTCTGTATCTTCGATAATCTTAATCGTTAGTTTTTCATGCGGTGCAGGTTTAACAGCTTTCGACGTGGTTAGCAGTGTCACATAGGCACCATTGGCTAAACAATGCTCAGCTATCATTTTTCCAAGTTGACCTGTCGAATGATTGGTGATCGAGCGAACTTGGTCGATTTTTTCACTCGTTCCGCCAGAAGTAATCAATATGTTCATAGCTTTATTCTACAAGAAAAAATGAATTTAGTAAAATAAAATTAACTTAATACTCAATTTAGCCAAACTTATTTTTTTACTAGAAAAGATGCATCATGCAAAAATATTTAAAGTAATTACCGAACATTATGTTGTTATTGGAGTTCAAATGTGCAGTTTTGTATCATATTTGTTATAATAGTTTTATCAAATTAGAGGAGTTCCTTAATGAAAACAGATATCGAAATTGCTCAGAGTGTTGAATTACAGCCCATTGTGGATGTGGTAAAAAAGATTGGCATTGATTATGACGACTTGGAGCTGTACGGAAAGTACAAGGCCAAACTCAGTTTTGACAAAATTCGTGAAGTAGCGAAAAATCCTGTCGGCAAGCTGATCTTGGTAACAGCAATCAATCCAACGCCAGCAGGAGAAGGTAAGTCTACCATTACCATTGGATTAGCTGATGCACTCAACAAAATTGGCAAGAAAACGATGATTGCCATTCGCGAACCGTCCTTGGGACCAGTGATGGGGATCAAAGGAGGAGCAGCTGGTGGCGGTCACGCGCAAGTCCTACCGATGGAAGATATTAACTTACATTTTACTGGTGACATGCACGCCATTACGACTGCTAATAATGCCTTGTCTGCTCTCATTGACAATCATCTTCATCAGGGAAATGCTCTGGGAATCGATCAACGTCGCATTATCTGGAAACGGGTGGTTGACCTGAATGACCGGGCCCTTCGCCATGTAACGATTGGATTAGGAAGTCCAGTTAACGGTATTCCACGCGAAGATGGTTTTGATATCACAGTCGCTTCTGAAATTATGGCGATTCTTTGCTTGGCTACGGATATTGAAGATTTGAAAAGGCGTTTGGCCAATATCGTTATTGGCTATCGCTATGATCGTACACCTGTCTATGTCCGTGACCTTGAGGTAGAAGGAGCCTTGGCATTAGTCTTGAAAGATGCAATTAAGCCAAATCTGGTACAGACCATTTATGGAACACCAGCCTTTGTTCATGGTGGACCTTTTGCCAATATCGCTCATGGTTGTAACTCTGTTTTGGCGACTAGCACAGCGCTGCGCTTGGCTGATTATACAGTAACTGAAGCAGGGTTTGGTGCTGACCTTGGTGCTGAGAAATTCCTCGATATCAAGACTCCGAACTTACCAACTTCTCCAGATGCAGTCGTGATTGTGGCAACCTTGCGTGCGCTCAAGATGAATGGTGGCGTGGCTAAGGATGCCCTTACAGAAGAAAATGTAGAAGCGGTCAGAGCTGGTTTTGACAATCTCAAACGTCACGTTGAAAATATCCGTAAGTTCGGTATTCCAGCAGTCGTAGCTATCAATGAATTTGTCTCTGATACAGAAGCTGAAATTGCTACGCTTAAGGAACTCTGTGCAGAAATCGGGGTACCTGTTGAGCTTGCTAGTGTCTGGGCTGATGGTGCTGAAGGCGGTGTGGCTCTAGCTGAGACTGTTGTCAAAACCATTGACGAAAGTCCAGCACACTACACTCGTCTCTATGACAATGACTCAACTATCGAAGAGAAGATCGAGAAAATTGTCACTGAAATCTATCGCGGTTCAAAAGTAAACTTTGAGAAAAAAGCACAGACTCAGATTCGGGAAATTGTCAAGAATGGCTGGGACAAGCTGCCAATCTGTATGGCCAAAACACAGTATAGTTTTTCAGACAATCCTGCTGCTTTGGGTGCGCCAGAAAACTTTGAAATTACCATTCGTGAATTGGTACCAAAACTTGGGGCAGGCTTTATCGTGGCTTTGACAGGAGATGTCATGACCATGCCAGGCCTACCAAAACGTCCTGCAGCACTCAATATGGATGTGGCAGCCGATGGTACAGCGATTGGTCTGTTCTAATTGAATTTAATATATAAGAAGAGGTTGGGTTGAACAGAGTCTGACCTCTCTTTTTTAGACTTAAATTCCAGATATTTTGATATAATAAAGCCATATTCCCATCACCTAGTTTTTGCTCATAGGAGGATGAACATTGAAAAAAAGAAATCTCAAACAGGAATTAATTTCTTTGGCCTCAGGGGAATCGATAAGTGTCGTGTTGTTCTGTATCGTGTATGTTCTGTATACGAAACCAGAGACTCGATTTGCTACATCCAGCGCCGTCCTTTATTTTCCACTGTTAATTCTTAATCTGATATTGGTTCAAGGTTCCCTCTATTGGCTTAACTGTTTAAGACGAATCCAAAAGAAGAAGGCCCTGAAAACTCAACTGCTTGCACCTCTTTATAAAGGGTTAAAAGCGCTGGATTTTATGATGCTGCTTGCATATATACCGATTTGGATCTGGTCTTTTAGAGTGAGTAGTAGCAGTAATATCATTATTGGAGTTTTACTTTGGTTGTTTGCCATCATTGAATTTGTAAATTATTTTTACTATCGCTTGTCTTACTATACAATGGGTGGCCTAGGACTGCAAGTGATGAGGCCTCTCAAGTTATTATTGACGGGAAAAGCAGCCAAATCGCAAATTGCAAAAGAAATTTCCTTATACGAAAAAAATATGGAGCATAAATGATGAAAAAGAAATACCTATTAATAGCTCTTTTGAGTATTGGTCTTTTGACCTTGACCGGTTGTCAGGCCGTTGAAAATTGGTTCAAAAATGCCAAAGAGGAATGGATTGGTTTAGAGATGACAGTTCGGACCTACGATGAAAATTCTCAACTCATCGACAAGATGTCGGGCAAGTCCCTATCCATCTCGCGTAACGAGGAGTTTGATTCAGTTGATGCGGAAGGAAATTCCAAGGAAGATTCTTCTGTGCTCAAAATAACCTTGGGTAAGTATGAGATTGACCATGTGGGCTCTTCCTTGATTGCAGAAGAAAAGGGCTTGAAAGATGTCTTTGCTCAATATCAAAAGACTGCAGATGTTGAGGAGAATAGTCATGCAGTCCCTGTTTTAAATCGTATGATTTCTGCTTTCAAAAACGACTTTAACGGCAAGAAGAAGGTCATTCTGATTCGCTCTCAAAACGGGACTCCGTTGGCTGCCTATGCTGGCGACCGTGTTTCTCTAGATAAATCCGATGCTCCCAAAACCTCTGAGTTGCTGATTGACGGCAAGCGCCTCGTGATTTATCGCTGTGACTACACTATTTACGACCGTGAATTGCTGGAGTAAGCTATGGATGTAGAGGAATTACTTGAAAATCTGAAAGCTGTAGCTAACCCTGACGATGCGGCGGCTATGAAAGCCTATATGAAAAATAAATTTGAGTTTCTAGGAGTTAAGACTCCAGCTAGGAGGAAACTCGCAAAGGCTTTTTTCAAACAGCAGACTGACTCTGTTATTGACTGGAATTTTATAAATGAAGCTTGGAATAATCCTTATCGAGAACTACAGTATGCCGCGCTAGATTATCTGGAAATTCGCAAGAAGCTCTTGACCCCATCTGATTTGCCACATTTGAAAAAGTTAGCCCAGACAAAATCTTGGTGGGATACTATTGACTTTTTAGATCGTTTGGTTGGATCAATTATTGCTCGATTCCCAGAAACAAAAGAGATTATTTTAACTTGGAGTCGTGACGAGGATATCTGGCTACGGCGCCTGGCTATTGACCATCAGTTGCTGCGAAAAGAGAAAACAGACACAGAGCTCTTGGAGAAAATTTTAGTGAATAATCTAGGCCGAACAGAATTCTTTATTAACAAGGCCATCGGCTGGGCGCTGAGAGATTATTCCAAAACCAATCCAGACTGGGTCAGAGCTTTTATCGAACGGCATCAGACAGAAATGGCTGCACTTAGTATTCGAGAGGGAAGTAAGTATCTGTGATGGTTTTACTAATCTTTATAGCTTGACATTTTCTACGCTATAGCTTATGATAGATAGGTGCGATGAGTCGATATGCAGATTTTCTGCAAATTGAAGCATGGGAGGTCGTAACGCAGGAGCGGACCTTGATCAGTTGTGTGAACCTGCTGATCACACGAAAGTGCCCCTATCCCCAGTCTACGGATTGGGGATTTTTCTATGTCTCTTAGATTGGCGAGACCATTGGTCGAAGCTGATCCTAGAGACATTGATACTGAGACGGTCGACGTCGTGAGTGCTATTGCTCTTGACGAAGTCAAGTCTTAGAGCAGTGGATACAGTTTGGTTCTCATGGACAAAACTGTAAACCTTGGTAGTTCGCTTAGAGAGGCAATATTCTTAGTCGCAGCCGAGCTTAGAAGACATTGATATTGAGGAGGTCAGCATTGTGAGAGCTGCATATTTCAACAAAATAAGGACATAATCCTTTAGAAATATTTGCATTTTTCCTTAAAAATAGTATAATACTAGAATATACAAAATTTTTAGAAAATTCAGAGGTGGATTGTATGGGATATACAGTTGCTGTAGTTGGTGCCACTGGTGCTGTTGGCGCTCAAATGATTAAAATGCTGGAAGAATCAACACTTCCAATTGACAAGATTCGTTATTTGGCTTCTGCTCGTTCAGCTGGTAAGGTTCTTCAGTTCAAGGGACAAGATGTCACTATCGAAGAAACAACAGAAACTGCCTTTGAAGGTGTAGATATCGCTCTTTTCTCAGCTGGTGGCTCTACTTCAGCAAAATATGCTCCGTATGCAGTTAAAGCTGGTGCAGTCGTAGTGGACAATACCTCATATTTCCGCCAAAATCCTGATGTGCCTCTAGTTGTTCCAGAAGTCAACGCTCATGCACTAGATCAGCATAAAGGGATTATCGCCTGCCCTAACTGTTCAACAATCCAAATGATGGTGGCCTTGGAGCCAGTCCGTCAGCAATGGGGCTTGGATCGTATCATTGTTTCTACCTATCAAGCGGTTTCTGGTGCCGGTATGGGAGCTATTCTTGAAACGCAACGTGAGCTTCGCGAAGTTTTGAATGATGGTGTGAATCCTCGTGATTTGCATGCGGAAATCTTGCCTTCAGGTGGTGACAAGAAACACTATCCTATCGCTTTTAATGCTCTTCCACAAATCGATGTCTTCACTGACAATGATTACACATACGAAGAGATGAAGATGACTAAGGAAACTAAGAAAATCATGGAAGATGACAGCATTGCAGTATCTGCAACATGTGTGCGTATTCCCGTCTTGTCAGCTCACTCTGAGTCTGTTTACATCGAAACAAAAGAAGTAGCACCAATTGAAGAAGTGAAAGCAGCTATTGCAGCCTTTCCAGGTGCAGTTCTTGAGGATGATGTAGCTCACCAAGTCTATCCGCAAGCCATCAATGCAGTTGGTTCACGCGATACTTTTGTAGGTCGTATTCGTAAAGACTTGGATGCAGAAAAAGGAATCCATATGTGGGTCGTTTCAGACAACCTTCTCAAAGGTGCTGCTTGGAATTCTGTCCAAATTGCTGAAACTCTTCATGAGCGTGGTTTGGTCCGTCCGACGGAAGAAGTTGTTTTTGAATTAAAATAAACTGTCTGAAAATACGTGACAGGTCGAGGATTGAATTTCTGTCATTCAATCCTCTTTTCATACAAAGAGAGGTAAGTTTATGGCATACGCAGATTTAAAGAATTGTAAAATCATCACAGCTTTCATTACGCCTTTTCATGAAGATGGCTCCATCAATTTTGAAGCCATTCCAGACTTGATTGAGCATCTTTTGGCTCACCATACGGATGGGATTTTGCTGGCTGGGACAACTGCAGAGAGTCCAACCCTGACCCACGATGAAGAGTTGGAATTATTTGCAGCTGTTCAAAAAGTTGTCAAGGGTCGCGTTCCTTTGATAGCTGGTGTTGGTACTAATGAAACGCGCGACTCCATCGAATTTGTCAAAGAAGTAGATGCATTTGGTGGTTTTGCGGCTGGTTTGGCCATTGTTCCCTATTACAATAAACCGTCTCAAGAAGGCATGTATCAGCATTTTAAAGCCATTGCGGATGCTTCAAACCTGCCGATCATTATCTATAATATCCCAGGACGGGTAGTAGTTGAGATGACGCCTGAGACCATGCTGAGACTGGCAGAACACCCAAATATTATCGGCGTGAAGGAATGTACCAGTCTGGCTAATATGGCCTATCTGATTGAACATCGTCCAGAGGAGTTCCTGATTTACACTGGTGAGGATGGTGATGCCTTTCATGCTATGAATCTGGGGGCTGATGGTGTTATTTCTGTTGCTTCTCACACAAACGGTGATGAAATGTTTGAAATGTTGGATGCTATTGAGCACAATGACATCAAAAAAGCAGCAGCTATCCAACGGAAATTTATCCCTAAGGTCAATGCGCTTTTCTCTTACCCAAGCCCAGCTCCAGTCAAAGCTGTGCTTAATTACATGGGATTTGCAGCTGGTCCAACCCGCTTACCGCTTGTTCCAGCTCCTGAGGAAGATGCTAAGCGAATTATCAAGGTCGTGGTTGATGGCGACTATGAAGCGACGAAAGAGACTGTTAAAGGTGTCTTGAGACCAGATTATTGATCGGCAATTTTGGTTTAGAGCTTATATAGATAAGTAAGGTGTGATGAAATAATATGTCAGAAAAGCATAGTCAACGAATCGAGGAGTATAAGGCAAGGCGCAGTCTGGAAAAGCTTGAGGGGAAGAGAGTTTACGACAAGCCAATTATTCGAACTGGTGATAAGGCAAGTTTTTATGGCGCAGGTCTAATTTTGTTAGGGTTTGGTTTGGGGGCTCTTTACCTACTTCTTAACCTTATAACAGATTGGGATTTAAAACTTTTCTCTCTCATCTGGGAAACACTTGCTGGATTAGGGATTGTTGTCAGTCTTTTTGGAGCGTTTAAAATTGGTCGATTAGAGTTACATACTGTGTCAATGATAGCAGACAAAGAGAAGAATTTTGACATTAAAAGGGCTTTTAATCTTTATAATGTCATCCACAAACCAACGAAGAAAGTTTTGCTTCAATACGATAGTGAGGATGATAGTTTGATTTCTCTAAACGCTGGGGGTGATTTATTAGTTGAGCTCCTAAAGAAAGTTGAGGAAGAGAAATTGCCTTTTAATAAGATTAACAAAACTCTGAAATTAGAAGAAGTGTCTGAAAATCATTGGAGAATGCAATATCGTTACAAGAAACAAGACATTGTATTAGAGCAAAGTGATATATAGTATATGTATTATTAGCTTGATCTAAAAGAACTAATATTTATAGTTCTCTAAAAAATATTTCAAAAGGATTGCAGTTGAATGGCGCCTCAAACGTTAGACAACATTCTAAGGATAGAGGCTCGGCTCATCTCTGCAGTCTTTTTCTAAATGTTTCATTCTTTTTGAAAAAAACAAGAAAAAATTGTATAATGATAGTATAAGTTATCGCTTGAGAGGTGATGATAATGCAGGTTCGTAAGGCAAGCAAGGCTGATTGGCAACTCATCCAAAAAATATGTAGAGAAACTTGGCTGACTACCTATAAAGATATTTATTCCTCTTCTTACATAGAGCGAGTGTTTGACATTTTCTATAGCAAGGAACGTTTATATAAGGACTTGACTGAACTTTCTCCTGAGTGGAATGGCTATTGGCTGGCAGCAGTAAATGGGCAAGTGCTTGGTTGTATTGGTGGTGGAATGAGCGAGGACGGTAGAGCCAATGTTTATGTTCTCTACGTCTTGCCGCAGGCTCAACGTTTGGGAGTCGGTCATGAGTTACTGGAGACCTTGACAAGCTATCAAAAGTCACAATATCAGGCAAGAGAACAAGCCGTTACAGTAACTGAAGGAAATGCTATCGGTCTTCCATTTTATGAAAAAGAGGGTTTTGTCTTCGAGTCTGCCACTGAAAATTGGATTGATAGCAGTCAAGTCAGAGATTTACACTATATCAGAAATATATAAATAAAGGAGTATCTTATGAAAGTTATTAAACGCAGTGGGGAAGTCGTTGACTTTGACCCAGATAAAATCTATCAAGCGGTATTAAAAGCAGCTCAAACTGTTTATGTCTTGACAGACGACCTCCGTCAAAATCTAGCCTTGGTCACAAAAAAAGTCGCATTAGATCTGGAAGAAGCCAAGGTTGAGCGTGCCACTATCAGTATGATTCAGTCTATGGTTGAAAACCGTCTCTTGGGAGCAGGCTATATCACTATTGCTGAGCATTATATTTCCTACCGCTTGCAGCGTGATTTGGAGCGTAGTGGTTACGGTGACCATATCGCTGTCCATTTGCATTTTGAGCAAATCCGATAACAATGCTGAAAGGCCCAGATGGGCTTTTTCTTTTTCAAAACTCAATATAAAAATTCAGTTCAAAGTAGATTTCTCTTCAAAATTTGTAACCGTATTCAAAGATTTTTTCCTAGTTTTTATTAGAAAAAGACCTTTCAAAGCCAGTAAAATCAATATGTATAATCTGGACTTATGCTCTTCTTAATCTTTCTTAAGTAGACATCATAACATATTAGATATAAAATGAAAGCGTCAACAAATACTGAGCTACAAAAATGAAAGCGCTCTTATATAAATAAAAACTAGACAAAAGGAGTCAATAAAATGGCAACTAAAGAAGAAATTTTACGTGAACTATACCCTGAGGATCTTTTCCACTATGCCGATGGCTTGACATTGGGAGAAGCGGAAGTATTACAAGAAACTCGTCGTTTGATTGAAAAACATCTTCGTCCAGTCATTAATGAATATTGGGAAGCGCCTGATTTCCCATTTGAAGAATTCTATGCAGTTGCTAAAGGCGCTCAAATCATGAACAACCCTAAATTGTTCGAAGGTCGCGAAGGCAACTACAAACCATCAGAACTTTACATCGCATTCTTGTATTTGGAATTAGGCCGTTTCGATGCGTCTATAGCGACTTTCTTCACAGTTCATGGTGGACTTTGCTACAATACAGTCTTGCTTGGTGGTGACGAGCGTCAACAAAAAGAATTCCTTCCTAAATTAGCTGCATTTGACTGGCAAGGATGTTTCGCTTTGACTGAACCGTTGTCAGGTTCTGACATTGCTGGAGGTCTTGCAACAACAGCTGAGCGTGTTGGCGATAAATGGATCTTGAACGGAGAAAAACGTTGGATCGGTGGATCAGATACAGCTGATGTGGTTCCAGTATTTGCTCGCGACGTTGAAGATGGAAAAGTAAAATGTTTCATCGTTCGTAAAGGCGCTCCTGGATATCATGCAGAACCAATCCCTCACAAAACAGCTCTTCGTTGCGTACGTAATGGACACATTACTATGAAGAACGTTGAGGTTCCAGATTCAGACCGTTTGGTAAACATCAATGGATTTGGCGATGTAGCTCGCATCTTGACATTCACTCGTGCTGACGTTGCTCACATTGCAACTGCTATCACTTGTGGCTCATACGTAGCAGCTCTTAAGTATGCTAAAGATCGTCAACAATTCAAACGTCCAATTGCTGCATTCCAAATCGTACAAGAAAAATTGGCTAGAATGCAAGCTAACGCAGTGGCAGTACTTTCATACTCAGCTCGTATTGCTGAAATGCAAGAAGCAGGTAATGAATTGATGTTGAACTCTGCACTTGCTAAGATGCACAACTCATTGGTAATGCGTGAAACAGTTGCACTTGCACGTGAAACGTGTGGTGGTAACGGAATCACTCTTGAAACTGATGTAGCTCGCTTCTTTGCAGATGCTGAAGCAATCTACACCTATGAAGGTTCTCATGAAGTGAATGCTTTGATCGTAGGCCGTGAAATTACTGGTATTGGAGCATTTGTATAATAATGAATTTGGAACGATTGCTCAGCATTTGCTAGTAATCGTTCCGATTCTTTCTTTTTGAAGTTTATATTTTGATAGTAAATAGGAGAAAAAAATGAGTATTTCAAAAGTTATGATTATCGGATCAGGTCAAATGGGAAGCGGTATTGCACAAGTCTTTGCTCAATCAGGTTTCACAGTTTATCTCAATGACATCAAGGAAGAGTTTGTTCAAAGAGGGCTGGATGGTATTACTAAGCAATTATCTCGTTCTGTTGAAAAAGGTCGTTTGTCAGAAGAAGATAAAAACAGCATTTTGGCAAATCTGATTCCTTCTACATCTTATGAAGATGCTAAACATGTTCAATTGGTTATTGAAGCGGCTACTGAAAATCGCGACATCAAATTGAGCATTTTTAAACAGTTGGATGAGTTGACTGACCCTCAAACTATTTTGGCTTCAAACACTTCATCTCTATCTATTACTGATATTGCAGCTGCGACAGTTCATCAAGAACGTGTTATTGGTATGCACTTCTTCAACCCAGCACCAGTTATGAAATTGGTTGAAGTTATCCGTGCGCTTCAAACGTCAGATGAAGTTGTCAAAGCTGTTCGTGAATTGACTGAAAAAATCGGTAAAACAGCTGTAGATGTGAAAGATTCTTATGGTTTTGTTGTGAACCGCGTCTTGATTCCAATGATCAATGAGGCTATTTTCATCTTAGGTGAAGGTGTTGCTTCAGCGGAAGAAATTGACGAAGCAATGAAACTAGGTGCTAATCACCCAATTGGCCCATTGGCATTGGCTGACTTGATCGGTCTTGATGTCTGCTTGGCTATCATGGGAGTGTTAAACAATGGATTTGGAGATCCTAAGTATCGTCCTGCTCCACTTCTGAAGAAGATGGTTGAAGCTGGTAAGCTTGGTCGCAAGACTAAAGAAGGATTCTTTAAATATTAAGATATAAGGAGCAAGAAATGAAAGAAGCAGTTATTGTAGCAGCAGTCCGCACACCTTTAGGTTCTTTTGGTGGAACTTTAAAAAATGTTTCGGCTGTTGATCTAGGTAGTTTAGTTATTAAAAGTGCTATTGAACGAGCAAATTTGAAACCAGAACAAGTTGATGAAGTTATCATGGGGAATGTTCTGGGTGCAGGTCTTGGTCAAAACGTAGCTCGTCAAATGAGTGTCAACGCAGGTGTCCCAGTAACTTCTCCAGCTTTCACTATTAACAAAGTTTGTGGCTCTGGTTTGAAAGCAGTTCAATTGGCGGCTCAAGCTGTATTGTGTGGAGATGCTGATATCGTTGTAGCCGGTGGGGCTGAAAACATGAGCCAAGCTCCTTATGTCCTTCCAAACCAACGTTGGGGCGCCCGTATGGGAGACTCCCAAGTAGTAGACACTATGCTTCGTGATGGCTTGACAGATGCCTTTGAATCCTTCCATATGGGAATTACAGCTGAAAACGTTGCTGAACAATATGGCATTACACGTGAAGACCAAGATAACTTTGCTGTGCAATCTCAAAAACGTGCAGTTGCAGCGATCGAAGCTGGTCGTTTCAAAGAAGAAATTGTTCCTGTTGAAATTCCGCAACGTAAAGGCGATCCTATCGTATTTGATACAGATGAATTCCCAAGAAAAGATGCTTCTCTTGAAGGATTGGGAAAATTGCGTCCAGTGTTCAAGAAGGATGGTACCGTAACTGCTGGTAATGCTTCAGGTATCAACGACGGTGCAGCAGCAGTGGTTGTTATGAGTGCTGATAAGGCTAAAGAATTGGGCGTTCCAGTTTTGGCAACGATCAAATCTTACGCAAGCGCTGGACTAGATCCAAAAATTATGGGTTGTGGCCCGATTTACGCATCTCGCAAAGCCCTTGAAAAAGGCGGATTTACAGTGGAAGATTTAGATTTGGTTGAATCCAATGAAGCATTTGCAGCGCAAGCATGTGCCGTTGGTAAAGAACTGAATCTTGATCCTGAAAAAGTCAATGTAAATGGTGGTGCGATTGCTCTTGGTCACCCAATCGGTGCTTCAGGCTGCCGTATTTTGGTAACACTTTTGCACGAAATGCAAAAACGTGATGTTAAACGTGGTCTTGCTACCCTTTGTATCGGTGGCGGTATGGGTACAGCGGTCATCGTAGAACGCTAGAATCTAGTTCATTTTTGAAGTTTTCCATTTGCTTCTACTATATAAACAAGTCCTATCGATGAGCTGTTTTTTTGCAAGCAAGCCTTGATAGGGCTTGTTTTATTTTTCAAAAAATTAATTTGAATATCAAAACTATAAGCCTAGCTTATTGATTCATAAATGATGATTAAGTAGACGAAGTGTGAGAAATGGTATATCATAAGAATGTAAGCTCTTACATTTGTGGTTTAAGTATTTGTTGACACCATACTTAGTCATTCAATTTTATAAGTAGGAGCATAAAAATGAGTAAAACTGTTTTATTAGAAGTTAAAAATGGGATTGGATATATCACTATCAACCGTCCTGAAGCTTTGAACGCCTTGAGTTCTCAAGTTTTGGCTGATTTGAATGAAGTTCTTGATCAAGTTGAGAAAAGCGAAGAAATTCGCGTTGTCATCGTAACTGGAGCAGGAGAAAAAGCATTCGTCGCCGGAGCAGACATCAAGGAAATGGATTTGATGTCACCTATTCAAGCCTTTGAATACATGACATTTGCAAATGATACATTTACTCGCCTTTCAGATTTACGCCAACCAACGATTGCAGTCATCAATGGTTATGCACTCGGTGGTGGTATGGAGCTAGCACTTTCAACAGATATCCGTATTGGATTTGAAAAAACAGTGGTTGGCTTCCCAGAAGTTGGCTTGGGTATTATTCCAGGATTTGCTGGTACTCAACGGATGTCTCGCTTGATTGGAACTAGCCGTGCCAAAGAACTTATCTTCACTGCTCGTACAGTGAAAGGTCAAGAAGCCTATGACTTAGGTATTCTTAACAAACTGGTTCCTGCTGAAGAATTGTTGTCTTCAGCTGAAGAATTAGCCGCAGCCATCATGAAGAATGCACCGTTAGCTGTTGAAAAAGCAAAACATGTCATTCAAGTTGGTGCGGAACTTCCTCTTAAAAATGCAATCCGTCTGGAAACAGAAGCAGAAGCCTTGCTTTTCTCTACAGAAGACAAACTAGAAGGAATGCGTGCTTTTGTTGAAAAACGCAAAGCTGTTTTCAATCGTAAGTAAAAGAGGAGGTATCAGCATGAAATCAGTTGTATCATTATCAGAAGCTATTTCTAAAGTCAAATCTGGTGATATTGTTGGAATTTCTGGATTCCTCGGAGTCGGTGAACCTTTTGAATTGATTGAAGAATTAGTAAAACAAAACCAGCAAGACTTGACTTTGGTATCGGTGGTAACATCTCATCCTGGTAAAGAAGTTGGGGTTGGACGACTTTGTGAAAATCACCAAGTGAAAAAATATATTGCAGCCCACGTAGGAACATCTGCAGCAGCTCAACGTGAGTATTTTGAAAAGAAGATGGAAGTCGAATTTACACCGATGGGAACTGTTGTCGAGCGTCTCCATGCAGCTGGAGCTGGCTTAGGAGCTGTCTTGACCCCGACAGGAGTCGGAACAATCTTAGAAAAAGATTATGAAAAAGTAGAGCGTAATGGCCGTGAATACTTGGTCTATGATCCACTTAAAATTGATGTTGCCTTAATCAAAGCGACTAAAGCTGACAAATACGGCAACTTGTATATCGATGGCACTACGAAAAACATTTCCTTGCAATTAGCACTCGCAGCAGATATTGTCATTGTTGAAGCGAATGAAATTGTTGAAGCTGGCGAAATTCATCCGAACGATATTTATATTCCGGGCATCCTTGTTGACTATGTCGTCCAAAGCTTGACTCCAGAAGAACACCATAAGATGATGGGTGATCTTTGGACAGAGACTAAAAAATTGGCGGGGGTGAACTAATATGAAAGCAAAAGAAATTATTGCAAGACGTGTTGCACAAGAATTTAAAGATGGAGATGTTGTCAATCTAGGATTTGGTATTCCAAACGCATCTGCTGACTATATTCCTGAGGGAGTAAACGTTATTCTTCAGGCCGAAAATGGAGCGCTTCGCTTTGGTGAAACACCAACGAAAGATACTTACAATCCAAACCTAGCAAACTCTGGTGGAGCGCCAATCACTCTCTTACCTGGAGCAGCATTGTTTGACTTGCAGACTTCCTTCGCGATCATCCGTGGTGGACACGTTGATGCGACCGTGCTAGGAGCTTTGGAAGTAAGTCAAGATGGTAGTATCGCCAACTGGATTATTCCAGGTAAGTTTGCCCCAGGAATGGGTGGAGCGATGGACTTGTTGGTTGGAGCAAAACGTGTTATCGGTGCAATCCAGCATACTACTGCTGATGGCCAATCTAAACTTCTGCCAGAGTGTACTTTGCCACTTTCTGCCAAAGGAGTTCTTGATTTAGTCATTACAGAGTTGGCTGTCTTTGGTTTCCAAGATGGTAAGTTCCTCTTGAAAGAGCTTGCTCCCGGCGTTACCCTAGAGGAAGTTCTTGAAAAGACAGCAGGAGAAGTAATTGTTTCAGAAGACTTGAAAACGATGTCAATCTAATAAGGTTAGTAAGCAATTAATCTCCTCTTTCTCTGAAAGTGTGTTACTATGTGTTTATAACAACTTGAGCGATGATTAGTTTTTAATCAGAATACTAGCAACTGGTCATCATGGTTTCGAGGGCCAGTTGTTGTTTTATTTATGGCAAATTACCTCGTGAAATTTGAAAGATGGGAGACGAAAAGTGGATATAATTCAAATGACTTACTTTATCAATATCGTCGAATGTGGATGCAATCTTTCTATCGCAGCTAAAAAAATTCATATCAGCCAGTCAGCCTTGAGTCAGTTTGTCACAAATTTTGAATCAACGGAAGGAGTCCAGCTCTTCAATCGCAGAAATGGAAGATTAGAGAGTCTGACGGAAGCTGGTGGTAAGATTTATCGTTTTGCCACAGAGATTGTCAACCGGCATGAAGAGATGCAATCAATGATTCATATGGAAGCTCTTAAACAAAAAGGTACCTTTAACTTGGGCATTCCGTCATTGATTTTACGTGTATATTTTTCTAGTATTTTACCAAAGTTTTTACAGGACAATCCGCAAGTCAACATTCAAGTTACTGAGGATGGAAGTAATGAATTACGTCAAAAGCTGGTTGCAGGGGATCTGAATTTTGCAGTATTAATCGAACCTACCAATCTGGATCCAAAAAATATGAACAGTATATCATTCAAGTTGATGAATACGTGGCCTATATGGATAAGAATCATCCCTTGGCAAACAAAGAATTGTTGAAATGGAAAGATATCGCTCAGTACGGTTTAGCAACCTTTAATAAATCATTTACAACCTACGATTTAATCACTGAAAAATTAAAGAGTAAAAAGATAAAAGCAAATTTTGCCTATTTATCATCGACATGGGATTTCTTGATAGAGTCAACTTATCAAAACGATATGATTGCACTTTTACCTCGTCCTTTGGAGTATTTTGTCGATAAGAATAAATTCAGGGTTGTGCGCTTTAAGGATCCGGTGCCTTTCAATATTTGGTTCTGTCGGCCTTATAAAGCAAACTATAATGAGGTAGAAGCATACGTATATGAAGAGCTTTTAAAAGGTTATTATCAGCCTCTTTCTGAGCCACATCCATAGAGGGAGAATTGATGATGAAGTCCAGTATTAAAACAGCAGCATTGAGTTCATATGTAAATACAGCTATTAGAGACTACATGAAAAATCATGATGAGTCAGTCGACTTTCCTCAGGAGATTTGGGAAGTAATGACGACGGATTTGGCTATTTTTTCACCGATTTTGTCAGAAGACGATCAGGCTTTGTCTTCTGATTTTATCAGCTCTATTCGAATCATTTCGAATGAGTTTCCAGCTCTTTCAACTATATTGCTGACCCAAGGTTGTTATGGTGTTTATCCGATTTTGAAGTTTGGTACGGGGCAACAGAAAGAGCGTTATCTGGACAAGTTGGTAAAGGGAACTTGTAAAGCAGGTCTTGGATTTTCTGAGTCTAAACATCTAAATAGTTTGGCAGATTTGGAGACCTATGCGATCAAGACAGAGACAGGTTGGCAGCTTTCGGGAGAAAAAGCCAAAGTGTCAAATAGCAGCATTGCGGACATTCTCTTGGTCTTAGCCAAAGTAAGGGAGGATGGAAAGCCTGATTCTTACGGCTTCTTCATTGTGGAGACGAGTGCTTCGGGTGTGCTCATTGGTGAGCAGATAGAAAAGCAAGGTTTACTAGGACTTCCACTAAGTTCTGTTACCTTAGATAATGTACACCTGCCGGAAACTGCTTTATTAGGCGGAGTCTTGGCTGGAAATGAGCAATTTAATGATATCATAAAGAATATGCAACTTGGCTTGAGTGCGGTTGCTTTAGGAGTTGCCGAAGGTGCTTTTCATAAGGGTCTTGAGTTTGCACGTGTAAAAAGAGGATTCGGCAAGCGACTGATGGATGTTGAGTTGCATCAGTACAAGTTTGCAGATCTGTACAATAAAATTTGTGCTGCAGATGCTTATTTCTCATCCTATCCTAATCAAATAGAAGAAGATTCCAAGTTTGTTGCACGGATAAAGCTATATATGACTAAGGTAGCGCTAGAGGTTACAGATGAAATTCTCCGTCTTATCGGGCCTTTACAAAAATTTGATCATGTGAATATCAAACGCTATTTTAAAGATGCTGAAATTATTGAGAATTATGGACGGTCAGGAAATTCGATCAGAAAAGAAATCGCAGAAAGATGGTTAAAGGAGTAAAAGATGACAGAACTCAAATTACAAGAGTATCAGTTTGGGGAAATGAAGCTGACTTGGTTGCGTGGAGCGGATAAGCTCACAGATGCAGGCACCTTGTTTGGCCCGGTACCAAAGGTTGTTTGGTCACGTTATTATCCAACAACAGAAGAAAATATGATGGCTGAACTAACAGATCCGATTTTGATTCAATACAAGGGGCAGAATTATTTAATTGATGCGAGTTTTGATACGGCTAAGCTTTCTGATAAACAACGTCGCAATCTCGGTATTCTTTCTGAGAGCCGTGTTGAAGAAAGCTTGGCTCTCTTGGGATTAAAAACAGAAGATATTTCCCATATTTTAATGACGCACATGCACCATGATCACTCTGGCGGTTTGACTAGACTAGATGAAAACAATCAGCTTGTTTCAAAATTCCCAAATGCAAAGATTTTTGTAAATGAGATAGAATGGTACGAAATGCGAAATCCTAATAGTCGGACAAGGGGAACTTATCTGAAGGAAAATTGGGAGCCAATCCAAGATCAGGTTGAAACTTTTACTGAATATCTGAACGTCATTCCAGAAATTCAAATGGTTCATACAGGCGGTCACAGTAACGGTCACAGCATCATCTTACTGAAACAGGGCGAGGAAACCATGATTCATATGGCTGATTTGGTGCTGACTCATGCTCATCGGAAACCTCTGTGGGTTGCTGCAGTAGATGATTATCCGATGCGCTCAATTGTTGCCAAAGACAAATGGCTCAAAGAAGCTTTTGAAAACCACTATAAATTTTTCTTTTACCACGATCAATTTTTCGCAGTTGCTGAGTTTGATCAGACTGGCGAGGAATTTGTTGATTATGTGACTAGGATTCGTGAACCGCGAGTTCCATTCACCGATAAACAGGATCGCAAACCGTCATTTTTATAAGAATAGAGAATCGCTTCTGTCAGTTTGAGGGAGCGATTTTACTATTTTATTCTCTATTTTTTTGGTATAATGAGATACTAGAAGATTGTAAGAAAGAGGTTTTTAATGGCAACGATTCAATGGTTTCCTGGGCACATGTCCAAGGCTCGGAGACAGGTTCAAGAAAGTATTAAATTTGTAGATTTTGTGACGATTTTGGTGGATGCGAGGTTGCCCTTGTCCAGTCAAAATCCTATGTTGACCAAAATTGTTGGGGATAAGCCCAAATTATTGATTTTAAATAAGGCCGACTTAGCGGATCCAAACTTAACCAAGGAATGGCAGGCCTATTTTGAAAGTCAGGGAATCAAAACCTTGGCCATTAACTCTAAGGAGCAATCTGCAGTCAAAAAAGTGACCGAAGCAGCTAAGAAATTGATGGCTGATAAGCTCGCTCGCCAGCGAGAAAGAGGAATTCAAATCGAGACTCTGCGGACCATGATTATCGGGATTCCCAATGCTGGAAAGTCAACGCTTATGAACCGACTGGCTGGTAAGAAAATCGCGATAGTCGGCAATAAACCAGGGGTCACCAAAGGTCAGCAGTGGCTCAAGTCCAATAAGGATTTGGAAATTCTAGATACACCGGGTATTCTTTGGCCAAAATTTGAAGATGATATGGTGGCTTTGAAACTCGCTTTGACGGGAGCTATCAAGGACAATTTGCTGCCCATGGATGAGGTCACGATTTTCGGACTCAATTATTTCAAAGAGCATTGTCCCAAGGCACTGCAGGAGCGCTTTAAGCAGCTGGATTTAGAGCTGGAAGCGCCAGATATGATTATGGATATGACCCAGAAATTGGGCTTCAGAGAGGACTACGATCGTTTTTACAGTCTCTTTGTCAAGGAAGTGCGTGATGGGCGCTTAGGTCGCTATACACTGGATACATTGGAGGAATTGGATGGCCACGATTAAGGAAATCCAAGAGCAACTGGCTCAAGTTTCTGACTTGCAGGATCCGCTTTTTCAAGAATTGAAGCAGGATGAGCGAAGCGGTGTTCAAAAACTCTTACTCAAGCGCCAAAAAGAAATCCAAGCAGAGCTAGATGAAGACTTACGCCTAGAGTACATGCTGCGCTATGAAAAAGAACTCTATAGTCAAGGATTTCAGGCGATTGCTGGCATTGATGAAGTTGGACGAGGTCCCTTAGCTGGTCCAGTGGTTGCAGCAGCAGTCATTCTGCCTCCTAACTGCAAAATAAAAGGGCTGAATGACAGTAAAAAGATTCCGAAGAAAAAACATGAGGAAATTTATCAAGCAGTGCTAGATCAGGCTTTGTCCGTTGGCTTGGGCATTATGGACAATCAAACGATTGACCGAATCAATATCTATGAAGCGACCAAGCTAGCTATGACAGAAGCGGTAGCTCAGCTCAAGATAAATCCGGATTACCTTTTGATTGACGCGATGAAGTTAGACTTACCCTTGCCCCAGCAGTCCATTATTAAGGGTGATGCTAATTCTCTGTCCATCGCTGCGGCTTCTATCGTAGCCAAGGTGACGAGGGACAAGATGATGGCAGATTTTGATCAGGTTTATCCAGGCTATGACTTTGCCCAAAATGCCGGCTATGGCACCAAGCTACATCTGGAAGGACTGGAAAAATGCGGTGTCACACCGATTCACCGCAGAAGCTTTGAACCGATCAAATCCATGACAAATTCATAAGAAATCCTAATCGTTACGAGGAGACAAGTATGACTAGCGAATACCAAAAAATGATTGCAGGAGAGAACTACAGCCCTCAAGATCCTGAATTGAGAGCGTTGGCTGCTCGCTCGCGAGAGTTTCAGTATCGTTTTAACCAAGAACGAGATGTTGAAAAACGTAGCGCTATCGCCAAGGAGTGGTTTGGCAGTACAGGGGAGAATCTGTGGTTGCATCCAGATTTGGTCTGTGATTATGGAGTTAACATTCACTTGGGGGAGAATTTTTATTCCAACTGGAATTTGACCATGCTGGATGTCTGTCCTATTACCATTGGAAAGAATGCCATGCTGGGGCCCAATTGCCAGTTTTTGACACCGCTGCATCCGCTTGATCCAGTGGAACGAAATTCCGGTATTGAATACGGGGCGCCGATTAAGATTGGTGACAATTTCTGGGCTGGTGGTGGTGTAACCATTCTGCCAGGCGTGACGCTGGGAGATAATGTCGTAGTTGGAGCTGGTTCAGTGGTGACTAAATCATTCGGCGATAATGTAGTCCTAGCCGGCAATCCTGCTAAGATTATTAAGGAAATTCCTGTTCATGAAGAATAGAAGAACTCAACCATTTTCTCAAGCATTAATCGAATAAGAAACAAGGAACTGTATTGCAGTTCTTTTTTTGAACTTTTTTACGAATAAGAAAGTGAGGTGATAAAAATGAATAATTTTGAAATTTATAAAATGAAAAAAGCTGGCTTAAGCAATCAACAGGTCTTAAATATCTTGAGATATGCAGAAAATAAAGAGGGAGAGCTATCTTTGCGAGACAAGGCCGTCGTCTCTGAGTGTCGCAATCCCGCACTCTTTATGGAAAAATACAAGCGACTTGATTTACCAGCCTTGAAAGAAGAATTTGAACGTTTTCCGTCCTTTTCAATCTTGGATGATGTGTATCCTTGGGATCTATGCGAGATTTACGATGCACCGACTTTGCTATTTTATCAAGGAAATCTAAACTTGCTAGAAATGCCCAAGATAGCCATTGTCGGTAGTCGAGACAGCAGTAAGCAGGGCAATGCTGCTGTGCAGAAAATCATCAAGGAGTTGAATAATGAGCTGGTTATCGTCAGCGGTTTGGCTCGTGGGATTGATACCGTGGCCCACATGGCTGCCCTGCAAAATGGTGGCCAAACTATTGCTGTCATTGGGACGGGACTAGATGTCTTCTATCCCAAGGCCAATCAAAAACTGCAGGCTTATATTGGCAAAAATCATCTATTGCTGACGGAGTATGGTCCGAGTGAACAGCCATTGAAATTCCATTTTCCAGAGCGAAATCGCATCATCGCAGGTCTTTGTCGAGGCGTCATCGTGGCAGAAGCCAAGATGCGCTCAGGCAGCCTGATTACTTGTGAGCGGGCAATGGAAGAGGGGCGGGATGTCTTTGGTATTCCGGGGTCAATTTTAGATGGAAAATCTGACGGTTGTCATCATTTGATTCAAGAGGGCGCAAAGTGCATCACATCAGGCTCTGACGTTCTATCTGAGTTCCAATTCTAAAACAAGTTTTCCTATAGAGAATGTTGTGAGTTGACATCTATCAAAAAATAGTTTACACTCTATGAGATTTATTTCTTATAGAAGGTGTCTAATTTGGTAACAAAAACAAAGAAAAAGTCTACGACCAAGAAAAATCTTGTCATCGTAGAGTCGCCTGCCAAGGCAAAAACAATAGAAAAATATCTGGGAAGAAATTATAAGGTTCTGGCCAGTGTCGGGCATATTCGTGACCTGAAAAAGTCCACTATGTCCATTGATTTTGAGAACAACTACGAGCCGCAATATATTAATATTCGTGGTAAAGGTCCGTTGATTAATGACTTGAAAAAAGAAGCTAAGAAAGCTAAGCAAGTCTTTCTTGCAAGTGACCCGGACCGTGAAGGAGAAGCTATTTCTTGGCATTTGGCCCACATTCTTAATCTGGATGAGAAAGAGAAAAACCGCGTCGTCTTTAATGAAATCACCAAAGATGCAGTCAAGAACGCTTTTAAAGAGCCGCGTCAGATTGATATGGATTTGGTAAATGCCCAGCAAGCTCGTCGGGTTCTGGACCGCTTGGTTGGTTATTCTATTTCTCCTATTCTTTGGAAGAAAGTCAAAAAAGGCCTATCAGCTGGTCGGGTGCAGTCCGTTGCTCTCAAGCTGATTATCGACCGTGAAAATGAAATCAACGCCTTCAAACCAGAAGAATACTGGACAATTGATGGAACCTTCAAGAAAGGGACTCGTCAGTTCCAGGCAAGCTTCTATGGCATGAATGGTAAGAAGATGAAGCTGACCAACAACGAGGATGTCAAAGAAGTCTTGTCTCATCTTAAGGGAGATGACTTTACAGTCGACAGTGTTGAAAAGAAAGAGCGTCGACGCAATGCTCCGCTGCCCTACACGACTTCCTCTATGCAGCAGGATGCCGCTAATAAGATTAATTTCAGGACTCGTAAGACCATGATGGTAGCTCAGCAGCTTTATGAAGGTATTAATATCGGCTCTGGCGTGCAAGGTCTGATTACGTATATGCGTACCGACTCGACTCGGATCAGCCCAGTAGCGCAGAATGAAGCGGCTAGCTTTATTACGGATAAATTTGGTGCTAAATATTCTAAACATGGCAGTAAGGTGAAAAATGCTTCGGGTGCCCAAGATGCCCATGAGGCCATTCGCCCTTCCAGCGTCTTCAATACACCAGAAAGCATCGCAAAGTATCTGGACAAGGATCAGCTCAAGCTCTATACGCTGATTTGGAACCGTTTTGTAGCCAGCCAAATGACAGCAGCGGTCTTTGACACCATGAATGTCAAATTAGAGCAAAACGGTGTCCAATTTACAGCTAACGGCAGTCAGGTCAAGTTTGATGGCTATCTGGCTATCTATAATGACTCTGACAAGAATAAAATGCTGCCGGACATGGAAAAAGGTGATACCGTCAAACGTGTCAATACCAATCCAGAACAACACTTTACGCAGCCGCCAGCTCGTTATTCTGAAGCGACTCTCATCAAAACTTTGGAAGAAAATGGCGTTGGTCGTCCGTCTACCTATGCACCGACTATTGAAACCATTCAGAAACGCTACTATGTTAAACTGGTTTCCAAGCGCTTTGAGCCGACGGAATTAGGTGAGATTGTCAATTCATTGATTGTCGAATTCTTCCCAGGCATCGTAAATGTGAAATTTACAGCCGAAATGGAAGCAAAACTGGATGATGTAGAAGTTGGAAAAGAACAGTGGCAGAAGGTTATTGATGAGTTTTACAAGCCTTTTGAAAAGGAAGTAGCTAAAGCTGAGTCTGAAATGGAAAAAATCCAAATCAAGGATGAACCGGCTGGCTTTGATTGTGAGGTCTGTGGCAGTCCCATGGTCATCAAGTTGGGAAGATTTGGCAAGTTCTATGCCTGCAGCAATTTCCCAGACTGTCGTCACACTCAGGCCATTGTCAAGGAAATTGGCGTGACCTGCCCACAGTGTCAGAAAGGGCAAGTTATCGAGCGTAAGACTAAGCGAAATCGCATTTTTTATGGCTGTGATCATTATCCAGACTGTGATTTCACATCTTGGGACAAGCCTGTTGGGCGTAACTGTCCAAAATGTGACCATTATCTAGTTGAAAAGAAAGTCCGTGGTGGCGGCAAGCAAGTAGTCTGCAGTAATGGCGACTATCAAGAAGAAAAAGTGAAATAAGTTGTATTGTTCAATCTATTTAAAAAAATAAGGAACAGGCTATGACAGATAAATTTGCAGAGTTTCTTAAAATCGCGTCTCAACTGAACAAGATAGGAATTATTCCATTGCTGATGGGCTCCTTGGGGCTGGAACAGGTTACTGGTCAGGACTGGCAAGCGCGTGATATCGACATTCACGTTCACGGTGATGAACGTGGCTGGGAAGCGCTAGATGAAGGTCGTATTTACGATATGGACAAGATCGAGCCCATGATGGGGCGTCTAGGTTATCGTTTAGTCGATCTGCACGAGCACGAATTTCAAAAAGAAGGCTTGTCTATTGAATTCGGGGTCATGGAAACCTTGGAGTCCTTTTCAGGTGTGTCAATAGCGGAGCTGTCTCGAAAAGAAATTGAAGGTATTGAGTTTTTACTGCCGACTGCGGAGCAATTTTTAGCAATCTACCGTGCCTCTTCCCAAGATTCTTACCGAAATGATAATAACAATTGTAAAGATTTTGCTAAGATTGCTTATTTGGAAAAAATGATAGAATGAGAGACTTTCAGGAATCCTCCTGTCTGTCTTTTTTACTTTCTTTTTGTTATAATGGTCAGAGTGAAAATCTAGAAATATCCAAGGGAGAGTATCATGTCATCATCCTATATCAATGTTATCGGTGCTGGTCTTGCTGGCAGCGAAGCAGCTTACCAGATTGCCAAGCGTGGAATTCCAGTTAAACTTTATGAAATGCGAGGTGTCAAATCAACGCCTCAACATAAAACTGCGGACTTTGCAGAATTGGTCTGCTCTAACTCTCTAAGAGGAGATGCGCTGACCAATGCAGTTGGCCTCCTCAAGGAAGAAATGCGACGGCTGGACTCGGTTATTTTAAAGTCAGCAGAGGCGACTCGGGTGCCGGCTGGTGGTGCTCTAGCGGTTGATAGAGAAGGGTTTTCGCAGATGGTTACTGAGCTAGTATCCAATCATCCACTGATTGAAGTCATGCGCGAGGAAATCACCGAAATTCCAGAGGATGCCATCACAGTCATTGCGACAGGACCGCTGACTAGCGATACTTTGGCCGAAAAAATCCACGCGCTCAATGGAGGCGACGGTTTTTATTTCTACGACGCAGCAGCGCCAATCATCGATGTCAATACCATTGATATGACCAAGGTTTATCTCAAATCTCGTTATGACAAAGGCGAAGCGGCCTATCTCAACGCGCCGATGACCAAGCAAGAATTTATGGATTTCCATGAAGCTTTGGTCAATGCGGAGGAAGCACCGCTTAATTCCTTTGAAAAAGAAAAATACTTTGAAGGCTGTATGCCTATTGAAGTTATGGCCAAGCGAGGCATTAAAACCATGCTTTATGGTCCGATGAAGCCGGTTGGCTTGGAATACCCAGATGACTATCAAGGTCCTCGCGACGGAGAATTTAAGACGCCATATGCTGTGGTGCAGCTTCGTCAGGACAATGCAGCAGGCAGTCTCTACAACATTGTCGGCTTCCAGACTCATCTCAAATGGGGCGAGCAAAAGCGGGTCTTTCAGATGATTCCTGGTCTTGAGAATGCAGAATTTGTCCGCTATGGTGTTATGCATCGAAACTCTTATATGGACTCTCCAAATCTGCTGGAACAGACTTTCCGCTCTAAGAAACAACCCAATCTTTTCTTTGCAGGTCAAATGACGGGGGTCGAAGGCTATGTTGAATCAGCAGCTTCTGGGCTGGTTGCTGGTATCAATGCCGCTCGACTCTTCAATGGAGAAGAAGCACTTGTTTTTCCAGAAACAACAGCAATCGGCAGTCTGCCGCATTATATCACTCATGCTGATAGCAAGCACTTCCAACCGATGAATGTCAATTTCGGTATTATCAAAGAGCTAGATGGCCCTCGGATTCGTGATAAAAAAGAGCGTTATGAGAAGATTGCTGAGCGTGCCTTGCAGGATTTACAGCCTTATTTGGATGAATAATCTATTTTCTATCATTATCTAATAAAAATCATTAAAAAGTTAGGAAATTCCTAACTTTTTTGCTTAATTTGTGATATAATAAATAAAAATTTTGAAAATAGAAAGTTTTCTGAAAATGAATAAATCCTATTTCTATCTTGATATGAAAACTCATGAGTTGGTGGTTCCTTACACCAAACAAAAACGGCGCGTTCGAGTGCTGCTCCCTAAAAATTATGAACAAGATACTAAAAAGACCTATCCTGTCGTCTATTTTCATGATGGACAAAATGTCCTCTATAGCAAGGAGTCTTTCAGTGGGCATTCTTGGAAAGTGATTCCGACAATCAAACGTAATCCTGATATTGAAAAAATGATAGTCGTGGCTATTGACAATGATGGACCACGACGGATGGATGAGTATTCCGCTTGGAAGTTTCAGGAGTCCAATATTCCTGGTGTCCAGTTTGGCGGCAAGGGAACAGAGTACGCAGAGTTTGTCATGGATGTCGTCAAACCTTTTATTGACGAAAACTATCGGACTAAGCCTGACCGCCAGCATACAGCTATGATTGGTTCTTCATTGGGAGGCAATATTACCCAATTTATCGGCATTGAATATCAGGATCAGGTCGGCTGTCTAGGTGTTTTTTCATCGGCTAACTGGCTCCATCAGGAGGCTTTTGACCGCTACATAGAGCGTCAGAAGTTGCATCCAGACCAGCGAGTTTTCATCTATGTTGGCACGGAGGAGGCTGATGATACAGATAAGACCCTCATGGCAGGCAATATCAAACAAGCCTATATTGATTCTTCGCTCAGTTATTACCGCCAGCTGATTGCTGCTGGTGTGGAGCTGGACAATCTGCACATCAAAATCCAGTCTGGAGCGATTCACAATGAAGTGGATTGGGCGGAAAATCTACCTGACTGTTTCCGTTTTATCAGTGAAAAGTGGTAGAAAAAGAAGCTAAAAGGAGAAAACAAATGCATGTAGAATTTTTAAGTCATTGGAGCGGTCATCTGAACCGTGAAATGTATGTCAATCGTTACGGTCATGCTGGTATTCCAGTGGTAGTATTTGCCTCGTCAGGCGGTTCTCACAATGAATATGCTGACTTCGGCATGATTGAGGCCTGCTCTTGGTTCATCGAGACAGGGAAGGTACAATTTTTCACCTTGAGCAGCGTAGATAGCGAAAGCTGGCTGGCGGACTGGAAACATCCTCATAACCGTGCTGAGATGCACCGTGCTTATGAGCGTTATGTTATTGAAGAGGCGATTCCTTTTATCAAACACAAGACAGGCTGGTTTGATCCAATGATGACGACAGGCTGCTCTATGGGCGCTTATCATGCAGTCAATTTCTTCCTCCAACATCCAGATGTTTTCAATAAAGTAATCGCCCTCAGTGGTGTCTATGATGCACGTTTCTTTGTCGGTGACAATTTGAACGACGAAGCCATTTATCAAAACTCACCAGCTGACTATATCTGGAATCAAAATGATGGTTGGTTTATTGACCGCTATCGACAAGCTGATATTATCGTTTGTACCGGTTTGGGCGACTGGGAGCAGGATGGCCTGCCTTCATTCTACACACTGAAAGAAGCCTGCGAGCACAAAAATATTCCAGCTTGGTTTGCTGAATGGGGTCACGATGTGTCTCATGATTGGATTTGGTGGCGCAAGCAGATGCCTTATTTCTTGAGCCAGTTAAATCTCTAAAATGTTAAGTAGAAAGGAAGTCTTACTATGAATTATATTGTTATTTCACCTTATTATCCAGAAAATTTCCAGCAGTTTACGATTGAGCTGGCTAACAAGGGCATTACAGTGCTTGGTATCGGACAAGAGCCCTATGAGCAGTTGGGCCCAGGTCTTCAGAACGCTTTGACAGAGTATTTCCGTGTTGACAATTTGGAAAATCTGGACGAAGTTAAACGAGCGGTAGCCTTCCTTTTCTACAAACATGGACCGATTGACCGCATTGAGTCACACAATGAATACTGGCTGGAGCAAGATGCCCAGTTGCGGGAACAATTTAACGTTTTTGGAGCCAAACCGAATGACCTGAAAAAGACCAAATTCAAGTCTGAAATGAAGAAACTCTTCCAGAAAGCTGGTGTGCCAGTCGTTCCAGGTCAGGTTGTCAGAAAACTATCGGATGTGGATCAGGCTGTCAAAAAAATCGGCCTTCCTCTGATTGCTAAGCCAGATAATGGAGTGGGAGCAGCAGCCACGTTTAAGATTGAGACAGCTGCGGATGTCGAGCATTTTAAAGAAGAATGGGATCAGGAGACTGTCTATTTCTTTGAAAAATTTGTGACTTCTAGCGAGATCTGTACGTTTGATGGCCTGATTGATTCCGAAGGAAATATTGTCTTTTCAACCACTTTTGACTACGCCTACACACCGCTTGACCTCATGCTTTATAAAATGGATAATTCTTACTATGTACTCAAGGAGATGGATCCAAAACTTCGTGCTTATGGAGAAGCCATCGTCCAAGCATTTGGCATGAAAGAGCGCTTTTTCCATATCGAATTTTTCCGCAAAGACGATGATTACATAGCTATCGAATACAATAATCGTCCAGCAGGTGGTTTCACGATCGATGTTTATAATTTTGCTCATTCGATTGATCTCTATCGTGGATACGCAAATATTGTGGCGGGTGAGCCTTTTCCTGAGTCAGACGTAGAGCCATTATTCTGCTTGGCAACGTCTCGTCGCGCAAGCTCACATTATGCTTATTCAGAGGCGGATTTGCTAGAGAAATATCGGGATAATTTTAAAGTCAAAAAAGACATGCCAGCGGCCTTTGCAGAGTTGCAAGGAGACTATCTCTACATGCTGACCACTCCAAGTCGGGAGCAGATGGAAGAAATGATTGCTGACTTTGGAAAGAAAGCAGAATAGAAGCATTCAAAAAATCTAGGAATAATAGTTTGTGAAATTGTTATTTTTGTTTCATCAATCAGCGTATCCACGCGATATGCTGATTTTTTCTTTGTGAAAAAATCTGAGCAAAACTTTTGACAGTGCTTTCAACATTGGTTAGAATAGAAGGGAAATAAATAATGCTTATACCCTGTATCATTCGGAATTATAGGACAATTCGAGCGCGTGGGATATTCATGAAAGCCCAGTACGACTTGGTTAGCTACCAACGATTGTCTTAATTCACGATTGAACGGCGTTTTAGAAAGGCAAAGAAATGTCAACTTTAGATAAATCTCTCTTATTAGAGATGTTCCGTAAGATGGAAGAAATCCGTCGCATGGACTTGAAAATTGCGCAACTTGTAAAAAAAGGAAAAGTTCCAGGCATGACTCACTTTTCAGTTGGTGAGGAAGCAGCAAACGTTGGTGCAATGTTAGCTTTGAATCCGGATGATTTAATCACTTCTAATCACCGTGGACACGGTCAAGCCATTGCCAAAGGCATTGACCTGAATGGCATGATGGCTGAAATCCTTGGTAAGTATAATGGTACTTGTAAAGGAAAAGGCGGCTCTATGCATATTGCCGATCTGGATGCTGGAAACCTTGGTGCCAATGGTATCGTAGGTGGCGGTATGGGAATCGCTGTTGGTGCGGCTCTTACTCAGCAAATGCAGAAGACGGGCAAGATTGTTGTCTGCTTCTTTGGTGACGGTGCTACAAACGAAGGTGTTTTCCATGAAGCAGTCAACATGGCTTCCATCTGGAATCTGCCAGTTATTTTCTACTGTATCAATAACGGCTATGGTATTTCTGCTGACATTAAGAAAATGACCAATGTTGACCATATTCATCAACGTAGTGCAGCCTATGGCATTCCAGGTATGTTCATCGAAGATGGCAATAATGTTCTCGATGTCTATGAAGGCTTCCAAAAGGCTGTCGAGCATGTTCGCAGTGGTAAGGGACCAGTTCTGATCGAGAGTGTGACCTACCGTTGGTTGGGACATTCATCTTCTGACCCTGGTAAATACCGTACTCGTGAAGAAGTAGACGAATGGAAGAAGAAAGATCCAATCGAAAATCTTCGTAAATACTTGCTGGAAAACAAGATTGCAAGCGAGGAAGAGCTGGAAGCTATCCAAGCTGAAGTCAAAGAAGCAGTAGAAGCATCTGTCAAGTTCGCAGAAGAGAGCCCATTCCCGCCGCTTGAATCTGCCTTTGAAGATATTTACGCAGACTAAAGAGAGGAGAAAATCAAAATGGAAACTAAAACTATGTCTTTTCGTGATACAATTATCCTCGCTATGTCTGAGGAAATGCGTCGCGATGAAAATGTACTCTTGATGGGAGAGGATGTCGGGGTCTTTGGTGGAGATTTCGGAACATCCGTTGGTATGCTGGAAGAGTTTGGACCTGAGCGTGTACGTGACTGTCCGATTTCAGAAGCAGCTATTTCTGGAGCAGCAGCAGGAGCAGCCATGACTGGCCTTCGTCCAATCGTCGATATGACCTTCATGGACTTCGCTGTGATTGCCATGGATAATATCGTCAACCAAGCGGCTAAAACTCGCTATATGTTTGGCGGTAAAGGGCAAGTTCCAATGACCATTCGTTGTGCGGCTGGTAATGGAGTTGGCTCTGCAGCTCAGCACTCTCAGTCTTTGGAATCTTGGTTTACCCACATTCCAGGATTGAAGGTAGTAGCACCAGGTACTCCAGCTGATATGAAAGGCCTCCTCAAAGCTTCTATCCGAGACAATAACCCAGTTATTATCTTGGAATATAAGTCTGAATTTAACCAAAAAGGGGAAGTGCCAGTCGATCCTGAGTATGTTATTCCGCTTGGCGTTGGCGAAATCAAAAAAGAAGGTACTGATGTAACAGTTGTTACCTACGGAAAAATGCTGCGCCGTGTCATGCAGGCGGCTGTAGAATTGGCAGAAGAAGGTATCTCTGTAGAAGTCGTTGACCCACGTACATTGGTGCCACTTGATAAAGAAATTATCATCAACTCTGTTAAAAAGACTGGTAAGGTTGTTCTCGTCAACGATGCCCACAAAACAAGTGGTTATATCGGAGAGATTTCAGCGATTATTTCTGAATCAGAAGCTTTTGATTATCTAGATGCACCAGTCCGCCGTTGTGCCGGAGAAGATGTGCCAATGCCTTATGCACAAAACCTTGAAAATGCAATGATTCCAACAGTTGAAAGCATCAAAGACGCTATTCGGAAGACATATCATAAAGAATAAGGTATAATAAAGAAAAGGCTTTCTCATGGATTGGATTACATAGATTATTTTATGTAATCTAATCTTGTGTAGAGGTCCTAATAAGTACTTTTAATATTTATATTTAGTGTGGGCTAAGAGCTCAGAAAAAAGATAATTTACCTTGGTTTCATCAAAGCCAGCGTCGATTTCCTATTTTTCAGTCGCTTTTAACACCCTTTGTATCATGTAATTGAATTCGGACGGAGGTCTGCGAAAAAAAGATAGATTTCCTTGTGTTCATCGAACACATCGTCAATCTCCTATTTTTTCCTTGCCCTCTTCGTCCTTAATATCTTAGTATAGAATTGGAGAGGTCATGGCTGATGACAAGCTAAGAGCGACTCCTGCGGCTAGAAAGTTAGCGGATGATCTAGGGATCAACCTCTACGACGTTTCTGGCTCAGGTGCAAACGGTCGTGTCCACAAAAAAGACGTGGAAACTTATAAAGACACAAATGTGGTTCGCATTTCGCCACTTGCAAAACGAATTGCCCTCGAACATAATATTGCTTGGCAGGAAATCCAAGGAACAGGTCATCGTGGTAAGATTATGAAGAAGGATGTTTTGGCCTTCCTTCCTGAAAATATCGAAAACGACACCATCAAGTCTCCTGCTCAGATCGAAAAAGTGGAAGAAGTTCCAGACAATATCACTCCTTATGGTGAGATTGAGCGTATCCCGATGACGCCAATGCGTAAGGTTATTGCCCAACGTATGGTTGAATCCTACTTAACTGCGCCGACCTTCACGCTCAACTACGATGTGGATATGTCAGAAATGCTGGCGCTTCGTAAGAAGGTCCTTGATCCAATCATGGAAGCAACTGGTAAGAAAATTACGGTTACTGACTTGCTTTCTCTTGCGGTTGTTAAGACACTGATGAAACACCCTTATATCAACGCTTCATTGACCGAAGACGGCAAGACCATTATCACTCACAACTATGTCAACCTTGCAATGGCAGTTGGTATGGATAATGGTCTAATGACACCTGTTGTTTATAATGCTGAGAAGATGAGCTTATCTGAGTTGGTTGTAGCCTTCAAGGATGTCATTGGTCGTACCTTGGATGGCAAATTGGCTCCAAGTGAACTGCAAAATTCAACATTCACAATCAGTAACTTGGGAATGTTTGGTGTTCAGTCCTTTGGTCCTATTATTAACCAACCAAACTCAGCTATTCTTGGTGTAAGTTCAACAGTTGAAAAACCTGTTGTCGTCAATGGTGAGATTGTGATTCGCCCAATCATGAGTCTTGGTTTAACAATTGACCACCGTGTCGTAGATGGGATGGCTGGTGCTAAGTTTATGAAAGACTTGAAAGCCTTGATTGAGAACCCAATCTCAATGTTGGTTTAAGTCAGCTATTATTATTTTAGAGTTTTAGATAAAGGAAGTAAGACATGGCCTTAGAAGTAATTATGCCAAAAGCCGGCGTGGATATGACAGAAGGACAAATCGTCCAATGGAATAAGAAAGTCGGAGAATTTGTAAAAGAAGGAGAAATCCTTTTGGAAATCATGACTGACAAAGTCAGCATGGAATTGGAAGCCGAAGAAGATGGATACTTGATTGCCATCCTCAAAGGAGATGGTGAAACTGTTCCTGTAACGGAAGTCATCGGTTACCTTGGTGAAGAAGGGGAAAATATCCCAACAGCTGGAGCAGCTGCGCCAGAATCAAAACCTGCACCTGCAGCTAGTGCCTCAAACGACGACGGTAAGAGTGATGATGCCTTTGATATCGTTGTGATTGGTGGTGGTCCTGCTGGTTATGTGGCAGCCATTAAAGCAGCCCAACTCGGTGGTAAGGTTGCCCTTGTTGAGAAATCAGAACTCGGTGGAACCTGCTTGAACCGTGGATGTATCCCAACCAAGACCTACCTTCACAACGCTGAAATCATCGAAAACATCGGTCACGCAGCAAACCGTGGTATCGTCATTGAAAATCCAAACTTCACTGTTGATATGGACAAACTTTTAGAAACTAAATCTAAAGTTGTCAACACCTTGGTAGGTGGTGTTGCTGGTCTCCTTCGTAGCTACGGAGTTACTGTTCATAAGGGAATTGGTACAATCACTAAAGACAAGAATGTCTTGGTTAATGGCTCAGAATTGCTTGAAACTAAGAAAATCATCCTTGCTGGTGGTTCAAAAGTCAGCAAGATCAACGTTCCTGGTATGGAATCTCCACTTGTGATGACCAGCGATGATATTCTGGAAATGAACGAAGTACCAGAAAGCCTTGTTATCATCGGTGGTGGGGTTGTCGGTATCGAACTTGGTCAAGCCTTCATGACATTTGGTTCAAAAGTAACCGTTATCGAAATGATGGATCGTATCGTTCCAGCTATGGATGCTGAAGTATCTAAGAATCTTCGCTTGATTTTGGAACGCAAAGGTATGACCATCTTAACTGACACTAAACTCCAAGAAATCATCGAAGAAGATGGTCAACTTCGTATCAAGGTTGAAGGAAAAGACGATATCATCGCAAGCAAAGCTCTTCTTTCAATCGGTCGTGTTCCAGATCTTGAAGGAATTGGCGATGTTGAGTTTGAATTGGATCGTGGACGTATCAAGGTAAACGAGTACATGGAAACTTCCGTTCCAGGTATCTACGCACCAGGTGACATCAATGGTACCAAGATGTTAGCCCACGCAGCCTTCCGCATGGGTGAAGTTGCTGCTGAAAATGCCCTCAAAGGAAACCATGCTGTTGCTAAATTGAACTTGACTCCTGCAGCCATCTACACTCTTCCTGAAGTAGCAGCAGTAGGTTTGACAGAAGAACAAGCCCGTGAGAAATACGATGTAGCCATTGGTAAATTCAACTTTGCAGCTAACGGTCGTGCCATTGCATCTGATGCTGCTCAAGGTTTCGTAAAAGTCATCGCTGATAAGAAATATGGAGAAATCCTTGGTGTGCACATCATTGGTCCTTCAGCCGCAGAATTGATCAACGAGGCATCAAGCATTATCGAAATGGAAATCACTGTTGAAGAAATGCTGAAGACCATCCACGGACACCCAACCTACTCTGAAGTGATGTACGAAGCATTTGCGGATGTTCTAGGAATGGCCATCCATTCACCTAAGAAAAAATAAATCGAAGATAGTTCAGACTGGAAAGGTATTTTCCAGTCTCTATCGTATAAAGGGATATCATGAAATATATTATCAATCATTCAAACGACACTGCCTTTAATATCGCCTTGGAAGAATATGCCTTTAAACACCTTTTGGATGAGGATCAAATCTTTCTGCTTTGGATCAATAAACCATCTATCATTGTCGGGCGTCACCAGAATACTATTGAAGAAATCAACCGTGATTATGTTCGAGAAAATGGGATTGAGGTTGTTCGCCGTATCAGTGGTGGGGGAGCCGTTTACCACGATTTAAATAACCTCAACTACACGATCATCTCAAAAGAAGATGAAAACAAGGCCTTTGACTTCAAGAGCTTCTCAACTCCCGTTATCAATACCTTGGCTCAACTTGGTGTAAAGGCTGAATTCACAGGCCGTAACGACCTTGAGATTGATGGCAAGAAATTCTGTGGAAATGCCCAAGCCTATATCAATGGGCGTATCATGCACCACGGTTGCTTGCTCTTTGACGTTGATTTGTCAGTCCTAGCAAATGCCCTCAAGGTTTCAAAAGATAAATTTGAATCAAAAGGTGTAAAATCCGTCCGTGCCCGTGTAACCAATATTATCGATGAATTGCCAGAAAAAATCACAGTTGAAGAATTCCGTGACTTGCTATTGGAATACATGAAAAAAGAATACCCTGAGATGACTGAATACGTCTTTTCAGAAGAAGAATTGGCGGAAATCAATCGTATCAAGGATACCAAGTTCGGAACTTGGGACTGGAACTACGGTAAATCACCTGAATTTAACGTCCGTCGAGGAACAAAATTCACTAGCGGTAAGGTTGAAGTTTTTGCCAATGTCATTGAATCAAAAATCCAAGATATCAAAATCTATGGTGACTTCTTTGGTATTGAGGACGTTGCAGCTGTAGAAGATGTCCTTCGTGGAGTAAAATATGAACGTGAAGATGTCCTCAAAGCACTGGAAACAATTGACATTACACGCTACTTTGCTGGTATTAGCCGTGAAGAAATCGCTGAAGCAGTGGTGGGATAAAATCATAAGAGATTCGCTTTTGCGGATCTCTTTTTTGGACTCAGTTTTACCTATAAATAGTTTCTAATATATTACTTTTATGGTATTATATATATGGATAAAGTCGTTTGAAAAGCTTGAAGTATCTGTCTTCAACCTCCCCTTAGAAAGTGTGATCTTATGAAACGAGTCTTTATTATCTTTTCTAATCTTTTTGTCACCAGCTTTCTTCTTTGGATTGCCTTTATTTCACCAAATACGCTCATCCACCGAAGCCTCCCTGTAGTAGGAGTTCTTAAACAAGAAAGAACTGTCACCTATGAGGAGCTTTCAGCCAATTTAGATCAGTTAGCAAGGGAAAGCAATAGTGTAATCGCTCGCCAGATTCAACAAACAGATTCGCAAGGTCAGGTCAAGTTTTCCTATGATCTCTACGGAGAGGGAGAGCCTCCAAAGGGGATCAAAAAAGTAGAGAAAGAACTCGCTTCTAAGAAAAGCTTACTTACCAATTACTATATCCTATCAGGGAAGTTACCACTTGAAAAGCTGGATCAAAAACTACACGAACTTGGTTTCTCAAATACTTTCATGAATAAGCCTAATTCCTTGCAGAATTTTATGGCATTTTTTGGTTCCGGTTCCCAATCCTTAGCCTTGGTTATTTTTATTCTTAGCTTTAGTGCATTGGCCATTATTCAAAAAACACTTGAATTGAGGAGTGCAGGGATTCGTTATATTGCAGGGATGAGACGGTACCAACTCTTTGGACGTTCTCTCATGGAAGATAGCAGAGAGCTGTTTTTAGGATGTATTGGAGCTAGTGCTCTAGGAGCCATTCTGATTTATTGTTTACAATTAACCCCCTTTGCCTATTTCTTCATCATCTCGAGTAGTATCATTTATAATACGCTCTTGCTCATCGTATCTGCTCTCCTGTCCTTTCTTTTTGCCTTCAGCATCCAGACGGTGCACTTGGTTAGCCTTTTAAAAGGGAAAATTCCAGTAAAAAGGATTTTAGTTTTTCTCTTTACCTGTCAATTTCTCGCTGTTGCTCTCATTGGCCTTGCTATCCATCGAGTCAGTATCTATGGTTCTGTCTGGCAGACTTACCAAGAGGGGAAAGTGGCTTGGTCTAAAGAGACGAATTGGGTTCAAATTGGTGTAAATCGGGAGGATTTTTCACAGAATACAAACAAAGAGACGCAAATTGAGAACAGAGCAAAATGGTCTAAGCTCATCGAGTCTGGCATCGAAAAAGGCGGTCTCTTGGTCTATCATCAGCTCGTATCTTTTAATTCAAAAGGCCTCATGAACGATCCTAGAACAGGGAGAAATCTTTCGATCACAGATTACGATCCTCTTGCCAATACCCTGTATGTCACTCCAAATTACCTTGATATCCAACGGATCTCAGTTTCCCCTGAGGAAAAAGAGCGCTTGAATCACTTGCAAGCTGGAGAATTTGGAGTTTTGCTCCCTGAAAAGTTGAAGGGTCAAGAAGAGGAGTTGAAAAAACGCTATGAAGATTATCTGACTCCTAGAGATGAACAAGGAAAGAGCCAGTTACCCATGAAAGCACGGGTGACCTATCTTCCTAACAACCAAAAACGCTTTATTTATAACAATACACCTATGAATTATCAGCAATTCTTGACCGATCCGATTTTGGTTGTTGTTCGACCTAAAAGCTTTGGTGGCTACGGCAATCCTTATTTCTCTCAACTCAATTCTTATCTGTATTTTGATGGACTTGAAAAAAGCAAGAAGCTAGTAACTGAGAATGGGCTTGAAAAAAACGTGAGTCAATACGACTACGCAGCGGCTGTCTATCAGCAGATGATGCAATCCATTCAATTAGAGAACCTCATGGCCATTGCTGGAGGTATCTTCGGAATGGCGACCTCCATTCTACTCTTTAACACCATGAATTTCCTCTATTTTGAAGAGTTTAGAAGACCGATATTCCTGAAGAAGATTGCGGGTATGGACTTTTTGAAAATTCACCAAAGCATGTTCATATCAGAGATTGTCATGCTGCTATTAGGTAGTGTACTGATTTTCTTTCTCACACAGGAATGGTGGATCGCTCTCGTCACGCTCTTATTATTTG